>JAOAHK010000006.1 GCA_026415275.1 Anaerolineales bacterium | reverse complement strand
GGTAAAGATTTACGACAAATTGAAAGCGGCCGCACCGGGGGAACAAATGCTGGTCGAGCAGCGGGGTTCTGGGTTGGTTTCTTAACCGCATTCTTTGATGGACTAAAAGCAGCGGGGGCGGTATGGATCTCGCGAGCATTGCTGCCAAATACGGTTTGGATGGAAGTAATTAGTCCACTCTTTGCTGTGTTGGGTCACAACTATTCGATTTTCCTGTTCGAACGCTCTGAAAATGGGAAACTCAGACTGCGTGGTGGCGCAGGTGGCGCACCTTTTGTGGGTGGCGCTTTTGGCATTTGGCCTCCCAGTTTATTGATTATCCTTCCCATTGGCGCCATCATTCTTTACTTTATTGGCTACGCTTCGGTTACAACGATGAGCACCGCAATCGTTGCAATGATCATTTTTGCTACCCGTGCGATCTGGTTTGGTTCTCCTTGGCAATATATCTTATATGGCGCAATTGGTGAAATCCTTTTGCTCTGGGCATTGCGACCAAACATTCAGCGATTGATAAGGGGCAACGAGCGTTTGGTGGGGCGACGGGCAAAACGCCTCCAACACTTCCCAGACAACGAAAATCATTCTTCTCCTTCTGTATCCTCTTCGTAATAGTCATATTCATCCTGAGGCGATAGCTCTGGTAATCTACCATAAAGCTGTTTGAAAAGGCCGATTAAGTTTTTGCGGTGCAGTTCTTCAGCCAAACCGCCGATTAAGACACGGCTCTTTCCACATTCTTCTACATTGACTTCTTCGAGGAAATCCATAGGATATTTGCGAGTTGCCGCTTTGCGGACAACTTTTTTTATTGCTGCCAGATAGGCTAAATTTTCCTTGATAAAGTGATCAATTTCCCCACGTAAGACAATATCTCCGTGCCCTTGAATGATGTTCTCCAACCCCATCTTGGCGATTACCTTGAGGCTATTCACCATGTCGTCGAAATCGCCATCGACAATATAGGGCAATGCCATGCCGGCATCACTGGCAAATAAAACTTTATCCTCTTCCACCAGAACACCTAGATTATCTTTGCTATGACCCGGTAAACTCATAAGGGTTAAGGTTTTTTTCCCTACCCTGAGTTTCATCTTGCCTTGTTCAAAAGTAATATGGGGAAGCACGATGCGGATCGATTGATAGAGCGAATGTTGTTCCTGAGCAACTTTTAGCGCCGGTATTCCTTTTTTCTCTAAATATTCTCGGCAAAGTTTGTGAGAGATAATCGTCGCTCCTTGAAAAAAACAATTTCCCCAAGTATGGTCTGCGTGATAGTGGGTATTGATGACATATCGAATTGGCACATTTAATTCTTGTTCTATAAAATCTCGAACTTGCAAAGTCTCTTCAGGAACCGCTAACGTATCGATAACAACTGCCCAATTGGGACCGATCACTGCTCCACAGGTCACTTGAGCATATAGCTCGCTTTGGAATGAATACACATTTTCTGCAATGCGTTCTCTTTGAACCATTATCCCTCTCCCAATGGTGGAATGGAGATAGCATAGCACATACCCAACCTGTAAGTCAAGAAACTTTAACCAAAAACTCATCTTTCTAAAAATATTGACCAAATTATCTCTCATCGGTATAATCAAACTCAAATACATTGGGAAGAGTAAGCGTATTTTCTGCCTACAGAGAAGGACCGGCCATTGGCTGAGAGCCACCGAGGTAAGAAAGCGCCGAAGGTCGCCCATTTGAATGCTGAAGAAATTGGATCACCAAAAGTAGACCAGCACGGCACAGTCCGTTATCACTGAGCCTGAATGCCTAAAGCATTCAGAAAAAGCGCACCAATCATGGTGAAGTGAGGTGGTACCGCGGAAGATACTCCTTTCGTCCTCAAGGGCGAAAGGATTTCTTTTTATGGAGGCTGACTTGATGACTGACAATTCAATACCAAAATCATACCAATTTAAATCCACAGAAGAACACATCTACAGATTTTGGGAAGAACGGGGTTATTTCCAACCCTGGAACGATCCAAACAAACCGAATTTTGACCCTACTGTTAAACCTTTTGTGATCTCAATTCCACCGCCAAATGTGACTGGAGAGTTGCATTTAGGCCATGCAATGTTTGTCTCCATGGAAGATCTGATGATTCGCTATCACCGCATGAAAGGTGAGCCGACTTTATGGGTGCCAGGCAGCGATCACGCCGGTATTGCGACACAACTGCAAGTCGAAAAGGCTTTGGCTACCGAAGGATTAACTCGCGAGCAAATCGGGCGTGAAGAGTTCTTGCGCCGCACCTGGGCATGGAAAGAAAAATATGGCAATATCATCTACCATCAAATTCGCCGCCTCGGTGCCTCGTGCGATTGGACACGCACCCGTTTCACTCTTGACGAAGGTCTGTCCCGCGCTGTCCGCGAAGCATTTGTCCGGTTATATGAGAAAGGATTGATATACCGTGGTCTAAGGCTAATCAACTGGGCACCAGGGTTGAAAACTGCGGTCTCAGACCTAGAAGTCGAATACTCCCAAGAAATGGGCACATTATATTACTTCAAATATATGCTTGTTCCTGAGGGAGATTCTCCTGAAAGAGAAGAATATATCCCTGTCGCTACTACTCGCCCAGAGACGATCCTTGGTGACACCGCCGTTGCCGTTCATCCAGATGACGATCGGTATCGCCACTATATTGGACGCAAAGCGATTGTTCCGATCCTTGGCCGGCAAATTCCGGTTATTGCCGACACGTATGTTGATCGAGAATTTGGTACAGGTGCACTCAAAATCACTCCGGGTCACGATCAAAACGACTATGAGATCGGATTACGCCATGGGCTTGAAATCATTTCGGTGTTAGATGAAGGGGCACGTATAAATGAAAACGGCGGTCCATACGCCGGTCAGGATCGTTTTGAAGCGCGTAAGAATATCTGGAAAGACATGGCTACACAAGGTTTGACGATAAAAGAAGAGCCATACTTGATGAATATACCTCGCTCTCAACGGGGCAATGAAATCATCGAACCAATGATTTCCACTCAATGGTTTGTAAAAATTCAACCCTTAGCTGAGGCTGCCTTAAGAGCTGTGCAAGATGGACGCATTCGGATCATCCCGGAACGCTTCACCAAGATCTACACTAATTGGTTGGAAAATATCGAAGATTGGTGTATCTCTCGCCAACTGTGGTGGGGACATCGTATCCCAGTTTGGTACTGCGCTGACTGTGGAGAGCTAACGGTATCGCGCACCGATCCTACTGAATGCCAGCATTGTAAAAGCCCTCAGATTGAGCAAGACCCGGATGTTCTCGACACCTGGTTTTCCTCTGCTTTATGGCCCTTCTCCACGCTAGGTTGGCCAGAAGAAACACCGGATTACCGTTATTTTTATCCAACCAGTGTGATGGAAACCGGCTATGACATTCTTTTCTTCTGGGTTGCTCGCATGATCATGACCGGGTTGGAATTTACGGGTAATATTCCTTTCCACACGGTATATTTACATGGACTGATCCGCGATGAGCACGGCCGCAAAATGAGCAAGACTCTCGGCAACATCATTGATCCCCTCACTGTCATGGAAGAATACGGTACAGATGCCTTGCGCTTCACCTTATTGGTTGGATCGACCCCGGGCAACGATATGAACCTAAGCATCAAAAAAGTGGAAGCAAATCGAAACTTTGCCAATAAAGTATGGAATATTGGTCGTTTTATCATCCAATCTCTTGATCAAGTTCCGAGTGAACCAATTTCACCTCCACAATGGACATTAGCCGACTCATGGATTTGGGCAAGACTACAGGCTGTTATCCGAGATGTAGAACGACTCTTTCAAAGTTACCAATTCGGTGAGGCAGGAAGGCTAATTTACGATTTTCTGTGGAGTGAGTTTGCCGACTGGTACGTGGAGGTTGCTAAAATTCAACTCAAAAAAGGTGGCGATCGGGCATTTTACACTGCGCAAACATTGGTTTGGGTCTTCGACCAGTGCTTGCGTATGTTACATCCTTTTACTCCATTCGTTACTGAAGCTGTATGGGGTTATTTGAAAGACGCAGCTCAAGATTGTTCATCTCACCTTTCTCCAAAGCAAGGATGGGAAGAGGCACTGATTATTGCCCAATGGCCTGAGCCGCGTCCACTCGAAGGATGGGAAGAAGATAAGATTGCCCAGTTTGGACTAATCCAAGAAATTGTTCGCCAAATTCGCAACACACGTTCCGAGAAAGGTGTACCACTTAGCCAACCGATTGGGGGCACATTCATATCTTCTGCATATCTTTCCCTATTGCAAACCCAAGAAGAGGTCATCATAAAACTAGCGAACATTGACCCGAGTCGACTGCAGATTCTGAGCCAAGTAACAGACAAACTGGGTGGAAAAGTTCCCTTAGTTGTCAAAGAAGTTGAGATCTATCTTGATCTAGAGGCAGCCATCGATCACGATAGCGAAATTAAACGATTACAAGCGGAGTTGAGCGAAGTCAATCAACAAATCCAACGGCTGAGGCAACTTTTAGATAGCCCTTTCTCGCAAAAAGCTCCTCCTCCAATTGTTGAGAAAGAAAGACAAAAACTTGCTGATTTTGAGATTGCAGCCGAGAAACTTCAGAAACAATTACAGGATTTAGGAGTTGCAACATGAAAATTGCCGAATTTGAAACCTTTAAGATGGCTTACGATGAAGCGGGATCAGGCATCCCGCTCCTCTTCATTCATGGCTATCCTCTCAACCGTCGCATGTGGCAACCACAAATAGATATCCTTTCGCAGGATGCCCATGTCATCGCTCCCGATTTGCGCGGTCATGGTGACTCCACAGCAACCGAAGGAACTTATACGATGGAACTCTTGGCGGAGGATTGCGTGAAATTACTTGACCACTTGAACATCCATGAAAGGATTGTCTTGTGCGGTCTTTCGATGGGAGGGAACATCAGCTTTGCCTTCGCCAGAAAATATCCAGAACGTCTTGCGGGTTTAATCTTAACTGCCACGCGCGCTGCTCAAGATACAGAAGAAGGCAAACTTAATCGCCAGCGCAGCATTCAACTTGCTAAAGAACAGGGCATAGAACCCATCATCGAATCCATGGTAGAAAGGGTTTTCTCTCCAGTCACCCTCCAAAACAACCCAGCATTAGTCCAAACCGTGCGTCATATCATGCAACATACCTCCTTACAAGCTGTAATTGGAGACCTACTAGGGATGATGGAAAGGATCGACTCCCGTCCCTTCCTCAATCAGATTGATGTTCCTACACTTATAATCCACGGAAAGGATGACAGATTAATTCCGCTTGAGGAAGCTAAAGCTATGCAAGAAGCCATTCCTAATTGCCATCTCGTCCTAATTGAGAGAGCTGCACACCTCCCCAACCTTGAAGCCAGCGATCGTTTCAATCAAGTAGTTCGTGAATTTATCAAGAAACTATGAAAAGGGATGTTTTCTTCTCTTTTGATCGACCTAACCTACTCGAAAAACGTGTTCAAGAGTTACGGGATGAATTATCAATTCGGGATGCACAACAATTAGCGATAAACACCGCTAGTAAGTACGAATCAATAAATTCTAGCAGTGGATATTTTAAATTCTTGTACTGGCAAGAACAGACCCTACTAAGCCACCCTGGGTTTGTTGCACTTAATGCCGCTCAAAATAAAGAATTAGGTGTCGCTCATCAAGCTTTGATTTTATACTATTTCGTAACCGCTTGCGCTCAGCCGTTGACTGAAAAGTGGATCTCCTTTGCCGAATTGCCCGACGGACGCTTTTACACTCAAGCGTTTCAAGGATATACAGGAAGTGTTTTATCTCGTCACTTTGCAGAGCGGATCGATCAATTTGAGGCTGCGGCAAAAAAACACAAGGGAATTAAATACCCTTTTGCAGATCGATCTTATCTCTTCTGGGTTTTTCCGCGTGTACCCTTGTTAGTGGTGCATTGGCATGGGGACGAAGACTTTCCGCCCAATTACCAAATTCTCTTCGATGCCAGCGTTGCATCCTATCTTCCAACGGACGCATGTGCTATTGCAGGAAGCATGTTAACGAGAAAATTAATTTCAACTTCCCCATAATTTAGAATTCATCCCGCATGAACCTCTCTTACCCAACCCGATGAAACAACTTATCTTCCCCATTATTGATGGAATGACATGGGTGTCGCCCTACAAAACTACATCACGGAAATGGTGTATTGGTCGATGTTGCTGTTGCTGTATCCGTGAATGGAATGGTAGGTGTAGGAGTTGCCGTGAACGTTGCTGATGGCGCAGTTGTGTTGGTTGGTACAGGTGTGGCTGATGGCGCAGGAGTTGCAGTTGGTGCCGTGGTAGGCTTGGGAGTTGGAGTCGCCGATTTTGCTGGAGATGTTGCCACGTTTTTGACCTTGATTTCTACCCATAAGTACTCCGTGCCATTCTTCCCTATTCCGAAAATGTGACCCGCATTGTCATTGATCATCCAAGCCCCTTTGTATGTGCCATCCGCTTTTGGTGCTACCAGTTCAATCTGCAAATCGACCGTTTGACCAGGTTGAACAACGCCTGGGAGAGCAACCTGACTTTTTGAACCAAGTGGATCCCCTGCTACCCACATCAAGGTAAAATTCCGAGTCCAGGTACAACTGCCTGCATTCTGAACACGCCAAATTTTGGTAAATTTTGTACCTCCTGCGAAAACAGTTCCAGGGGGGACGTTGATATCTTGCACAAATTTAGCAAGCAAACAAGGCAGAGGTGTGGGCGTGATGGGTGTGGATGTTGGAGGCTCTGGGGTACTAGTTGGGGTCTCGGTCACAGTTGGAGTTTCTGTTGGTGTTGGAGTTTGTTCGATTTGTTCCTCAATTTCCTCCTCTTCGCTTCCATTCCCAACCAATGGTAAATAAATCTTGAAATCCTCCTTTGACAATTCCTTGTAGGCGGCTAAGGTTTCTGCAATGGAAGTTCCGATCAAATCTTGTACTGGAGGCGGCAATTCAGGTGTCGGCTGGCCAGGCAATACACAACCTGAGAAACTCAACACAATTACAGAAAGAAATGCCAACATCACCAGCAGCCGTGAAGAAGCGGCAATCATTCGAACTCGCCTTAGCCGGTCGATATTTCTGAGTTTCTCATTCATCACATCTCTCCTCTCAGATACTTACTTCGCCATTCAAATAACTTATTGAGTGCCTCAATTGGCGTCATTGAATTCAGATCGAGCTCCTTCAACTCCTTGAGAAGCGGGCTTTGGTCAGGGAATAAGGTCAATTGTTGAGGATAAAAAGGTTGCACTTTAACAGCCTTACCAGCCGATTTTTCAAATTGCTTGAGTATTTCGTTTGCGCGCTGTACAACCGCTTTTGGCAATCCAGCTAATTGAGCAACGTGAATCCCATAAGAGCGATCACATCCTCCTTCAATTATCTTATGTAAGAAAACTACTCTACCATCCGCTTCACTTACTGCCACGTTGCGATTACCTACTCCGGGTAATAAATCAGCCAATTGAATTAGCTCATGATAATGGGTTGCAAACAATGTCTTGGACTTAAGATTCGGGTGATTATGCAAATATTCCACAATCGCCCAAGCGATCGAAACGCCATCATAAGTGCTTGTGCCCCGTCCAATTTCATCCAAAATCAGCAAACTACGAGCAGTAGCATGATGGAGGATATTGGATGTCTCAATCATTTCGACCATAAAGGTTGATTGACCGGCGTGTATCTCATCCTGAGCTCCAATACGAGTAAAAATGCGATCGACAACGCCAATTTTCGCTGCCGAAGCAGGTACATAACTACCGATCTGGGCTAGAAGAACTATCAAGGCTACCTGACGGAGGTAAGTGGACTTTCCACTCATATTCGGACCAGTGATGATCTGGATCCGTTCCCCATTCTTGAATTCCGTGTCGTTTGGGACAAACTTTTCTCCGCTGAGCGTTTTTTCGACCACGGGGTGCCGGCCATCACGAATCTCTAAAACGTCTTCATCTACTACTTCTGGGCGTATATACCGATTTAGTCGTGCCACCTCAGCTAGGTTGCTCGTAACATCTATTTCAGCTAGGAAACGAGCAGTTTCAAGCAGGCGATCTTTCTCTTTAGCAATTGTGCGACAGATTTCATGAAATAGCTTTTCCTCAATTTCGCGGATATGTTCCTCCGCATTAAGAACCAGAGTTTCATACTCCTTGAGTTCTGGCGTGATATATCGTTCAGCATTGACCAAGGTCTGCTTTCTTATGTAAGTGTTGGGTACCATATCCCGATTTGCGTGGGTTACTTCGATATAATAGCCAAACACTTTGTTATAGCCCACTTTGAGGGACTTTATCCCTGTTCTTTCTCGCTCTACATTTTCTAGATTGGCAATCCACTCCCGTGCCGATTGGGATTTTTGAAGTATTTCATCCAACTCCGAAGAATAGCCAGTGCGAAAAATGCCGATATTTTGCAAGGTGGCTGGCGGGGAATCAACCAACGCTCGTTCAAGCAGTTCCCTAACGTCTGCACAGCGGTCAAAAGAATGCTCCATGATTTCAACAGCTTGGGGTTTTTCGGCAAGAAGGTTTCCTAATTTTTCTATTTGTTGTAAGCTTGTTCGTAAAGCAGATAAATCTCTTGGTTGAGCGATTCCACTGACGATACGATTGACCAATCGTTCAAGATCTGCAATCGGTCTCAACGAATTGCGAATCGCGGCGCGGAAAATCCCATCCTGATAGAAAACATCAATCCGCTGCTGGCGTGACTCAATTTTTCGCACATCGAGCAAGGGTTGATGAATCCAGTGTCGGAGAAGCCGAGCACCCATCGGTGTCACGGTTTGATCCAGTACACTAAGCAATGTTCCCCGTCCACTTGTGCTGCGGATCGTTTCAGTTAATTCAAGGTTGCGCCGCGTTGCAGCATCGAGGATCATAAAATCTTTTAGGGAGTAGGTTCTCAACTGGGTCAGCAGGCTTAGGGCTTGCGGTTGGTTTTCGCGCAGGTACTGTAAAATAGCACCAGAAGCTTGTACCCCTACTGTATATCCCTTCAAACCGAAACCATCCAATGAAGCTACTTCGAAGTGGCGCAAAAGTTCCTGTTCACAGCGGCCAAATTCAAATCGCCAGCTTGGTAATGCCGTTCGGTGCCCAGAATAAACTAATTCGCTGGCTTGGTGTTCTGCATAGAGTACCTCTGCTGGTTGTAAGCGATTTAGTTCCGCACGCAATCCAGTGGATAATTCTCCATCGCTTACCTCGGTTACTTGAAATTCTCCAGTAGTAATGTCAGCAAAAGCAATCCCAGCACGGCGATTCTCTGGATCGATGATCACACTGGCTAAATAATTATTCGAGGAGGAAGGCAGTAAATTGGGTTCAATGATCGTTCCCGGGGTGACCACTCGAACAACTTGGCGTTGAAACAAACCACGGTTCGGTTGATCACCGACTTGTTCGCAAATGGCAACATGGTAACCTTTTTCAATCAACCGGGCTAAGTAGTTCTCAACAGCATGGTACGGTATACCTGCCATTGGAACTCGCACGCCTTTGGCAACGCTGCGAGAAGTAAGGACAATGTCAAGCTCCCGTGAGGTAATTTCTGCATCGCCATCGAAAGTTTCATAAAAGTCCCCCAATCGGAAAAACAGAATTGCATGAGGATATTGTTTCTTTATTTCTAGATACTGCTTTCGAATCGGAGAAATCTCATCATCCTTTACCATACCTTCATTCTAAATTGGGATGACACTTTCGACAAGAGAATAAATATTCAAAAAATATTTGCCGATTTCACCAAGTGAGGCTATAATACAGTCACTATACACTAAAAGAAAGGAGAAAAACCATGGCTAGCGTCACGTTCGATCATGTGACAAAGAAGTTTGGCGATGTTGTCGCCGTCAACGATTTGAACATTCACATTGAGGATAAGGAATTTTTAGTCCTCGTTGGGCCTTCGGGTTGTGGAAAATCGACTGCGTTACGGTGTTTAGCCGGCTTGGAAGATGTCACCTCAGGGCGCATTTTGATCGGTGATCAGGTAGTCAACGATATTCCCCCCAAAGACCGTGATATTGCAATGGTCTTTCAATCATACGCCCTCTACCCACACATGACTGTTTTTGATAACATGGCATTTGCCCTTAAACTACGCAAGGTTCCAAAAGATGAAATCAAACGCCGTGTGCAACAGGCAGCAGAATTGTTAGGCATCCAAGATCTGCTCAACCGCCGCCCCCGCCAACTTTCGGGTGGACAACGACAACGCGTTGCGGTAGGTCGGGCAATCGTACGCGAGCCAAAGGTTTTTCTCTTTGATGAACCACTCTCCAACCTAGATGCCAAATTGCGTGTGGAAACACGTGCGAACATCAGTAAGCTACATCTTCAACTTCAAACGACTTTCATATACGTAACTCACGATCAGGTGGAAGCCATGACCATGGCAAGCCGCATTGCTGTGATCAATCATGGTGTTCTCCAGCAAATTGACACCCCACAAAATCTCTACGATAAACCAAACAACCTCTTTGTTGCCGGTTTTATCGGCTCTCCAGCTATGAATTTCTTCCCTGCTCACATTCGCCGTGATAACGGCAAGATGTATGTGGATGGCAAAAGTTTTGCGGTTGAGATTCCGAGCGAACGGCATAACATCTATGGGGCGTACGTTGATAAACCAGTCATCTTAGGCATCCGTCCAGAGGATATCTATAATCCTGAATTTGCCCCGCCAGGCATTCTTGCTCAACCAGTTGAAGCCGTGGTAGACGTTACCGAACTGATGGGCAACGAGATTTTCGTTTATCTAAAGACCGGAGAGCATAATTTCATAGCTCGGGTTGATCCACGCTCTCGCTACACGATTAATGAGCGAGCCCAAGTGGTCTTCAATATGGCAAATATGCACATTTTTGACCCAACAACCGAATTAGCAGTACGCTAGAACCAGTCGAAAAAGGCAAATTAACCTAGCTAAAATCATTGAACTCTGGAGTTGCATCCATGTCAGAAATACCTGCTTACAAACTTGTCTTAGTCCGCCATGGACAAAGTGTCTGGAATCTCGAAAATCGTTTTACAGGTTGGACCGATGTTGGACTAACCGAACAGGGCGTGCAAGAAGCGATTAACTCAGGTAGGATGTTGCGCGAACAAAACTATCAATTTGATATCGCTTTTACCTCAGTCCTCAAAAGAGCCATCAAAACCCTCTGGATCATCTTAGAAGAGATGAATCTGGAATGGCTGCCTGTCATTAACGCATGGCAACTAAATGAACGCCATTATGGCGCGCTGCAAGGCTTGAACAAAGCCGAGATGGCGGTCAAATACGGCGAAGCACAAGTCAAACTCTGGCGGCGCAGTTACGATGTACCTCCCCCCGCTTTGGATTGGGATGATCCACGTCATCCTCGTTTTGATCCGCGTTATGCTTCCCTAACCCGTGAGCAGCTTCCCAGTTGCGAGTCGCTTAAAGATACCGTCAATCGGATGTTGCCTTATTGGTTCAGCACCATTGCTCCAACCATCAAAAGCGGCAAACGTGTCTTGATTTCTGCGCACGGGAATAGCCTGCGCGCGTTGGTAAAGTATCTCGACAATATCTCCGATGAGGAGATCGTGGAGCTCAACATCCCCACTGGCATTCCTTTAGTTTACGAGTTAGATGAAGATTTGAAACCGATCACCCACTACTATCTAGCGGACGAAGAGACCGTGCGCAAGGCTGCCGAAGCTGTCGCTGCACAAGGAAAAGCCAAAATTTAGAGATCTCAATTCGGTGCCCATCAGAGTCAAAACCGCTCGCTAGAGTTCCTAACGAGCGGTTTTTGTACATGCTGAGTTCCAGCTAATCCTTTGGACTGCTCATTTTGCTTTCCATTTCCACAACAACCAACCACCTAGCATGGCAAGCCCCCCAACAAACAAAAAAGTATCTCGCCAAAATCGTTCCGGAAAGAGTCGAATGAGAGTATCTGACCAATGGAACATCCAAGTGCCCGGTTCAAAAAAGACATTATGGAAAAAGACAAAGAAAACCCCGAATCCCACGAGAACAAAGAGGAGAATTCCACCAAGCAATATTATCGTCCAGATACCGCCGCGCTGAATTGCCTGATGAAATTCGAGCCAACGTCCTCCTCTCCAGGCAGCAATTGCCGCCACAATATAGAGAAGAAGCAATCCATACCAAACTTGTAAGGTTGCTTGGACAACATTCTTTACGTCGACCATGTGACGTAATTCACGCGCATTATAGACTGGGCTACCGTCTGCAAACTGAAGATCGGCCAAAAACTCAACGCCAGCATCATTCAGTAGATAGTCTAAAGCAATCCTCGACCAATACAAGCGTTCTTCTTTTGTAAAACCATAAGGATCGGCAGGAAAAGCTGGCAGGTTATATTCAATTTGCAAAAACAATGGGGTCATCAACAAGCGCACAGCGGTCAATGTTAAGACCACAGGCGTAAGAAATGTAATCAACCACCAAAAAACATTGAGCGCTGGATTTTTCATTGCAAATTCTCCACTTCTCCAGAAAATAAAAACCGAAGCATGAGTTGATTGGTCATCCATTCGATGGGGGCACGATCATCTGTGAAAACAATCTGTGAGGTAGGCAGGGGTTGTTGATACAAAACAAAGCGTTCCATCACTTCAATAAGCAGCGGATGGATGTCCTCACGCTGATAAAAAGCTAACAAATTCTGGTAAAAATTCTCAACCCGCGTCGGCGATTTTGTGGCATAGATAATTGAATTGAAGGTATCTGGCAAATCCATTATGTAGATAGAAGGAAAAATCACCCTGAGCGTACCCACAAATCCATCGATCAAGCGGCGGTCATTTGGTGCTCGCCCAACGTTGATCGCAACTACTCCATCCTCGGTTAGATGATCCTTAAGAATTTGGAAGAATTCAACTGTGGTCAAATGCCAAGGTATATAGGGTGGACGATATGCGTCGACTGTAATTAACTGATATTGGTGAGGACTATGCGCAATTCCCCACCGACCGTCCTCGGCAATGGCATTTAGATTTGGAAGGTTCATCCCGAAGTATTGGACACCAATCTCAATAATCTCTGGGTCAATTTCATAACCATCGATCGGAATGGCTCCAAAGATAGCTGTTGCTTGTCGAGCTGTTGTTCCAGCCGCCAAGCCAATTATGGCAATTCTTTGGACTTTATCCAAATCATAGATTTCTCCATCTGAAGTCAAATTAAAAAATGGCCCAGCGAGAAATTGTTCCCAAGGTCCCCTGTAGAACAATTGAGTCGCGTGCCAAACTGAATGAACCCCTTGCCCTTCGTTCAACCGAAGATAACGATATCCGTCTTTCTCCAAAACTTGAATGTAATTATAGGCCGACTCATCTTCATATATCTGTCCAGCACTGTTCTTGACTGGGCTACCACCCAAAGACCATAAACAAATCAACAAAAATAGAGTCATGCCTCCAAACAACACCTTTAGTTTGATGCTTTGTTTCCAAACCCCAATTAGACTAGCTAAGCAAACTAGCAATCCCAAGAAGTAAAATGTGCGATAGGTGCCGATCAAAGGTATGGACACCAAAACAGGGAAAAAAGCACCAAGAAAAGAACCTAAGGTGGAAAGCGCATAAATGTGGCCAGCGGTTTTTCCAGATGTTTGACGGTCTTCGACCAACAAGCGTATTGCAAAGGGCGAAATCATCCCCAATAAAGTAACAGGAATGCTAAACAAAATCAGAACAACACTAAAAGAACCAAATAGGATGCCCAAGTTAAGGTCATCAAAGGCTTGTGAAGCAAGACGCAAGATAGGTTGTGAAACGAGGGGGATTAATCCTGTGCTAAATCCCCCCCATCCTAATAATTGATACATCATGATTAGCGTTGGATAGCGGTCAGCCACATTACCACCGATAAAATAACCTACAGCCAAAAAGATTAGGATCAACCCGATGATTGATGCCCAAACAAGGTTGCTATTTCCATAAACATTTCCAATTAGACGCGAAGCGCTCATCTCAACCCCAAGCGCTGTCATCCCTGGAATGAAAACGATGAAGTACAAATAGGCTCTTTCAGAGGGGTTCATTTATCAATATTTTCAATGAGAGGGATCAAGGGAAGCAATCAAAAATGCTCGCCCAACTTGAGCATACATCTTCCCCCGATTGAGCAAGCCACGCAACGGACCTCGATGCATTTCGCTAGGGGGATGAAATACTCCCCGCCAGATCACCTTCTGACAACGCCAATTGTTTCGCAGACTAGCGACCGTAATTGCTGTCTCTAAGCCATATCCTTCTGCTGCTTTCCAAGAAATGCTCTCTAGGTAGCTTTTCCAGATACAACGCTGACCAGAGAGCCAAGGTGTTGCCCAATGACTGAAGTCAGAATAAAATTTTCCACCCCGAAAAACCCCAATCGTCATATCGGCATAGCCCGAAACAACAGGAGAAACTAAATCTTCAAGATGTCGAACTTCAAGACCGCGTAAGTCTGCATCCAGCAAAATAATCACCTCAGCTTGAGTAGTAATAAGTCCCGTGTGTACGGCCTGACCCTTACCACGATTATGAAGATGAGAGATCAAATGAATTCGCTCTTCACATTCTTGAGTTTGAACCACCATTTGAACGCTTGCATCGGTTGATCCATCGTCAACAACAATAATCTCCTGAACCTCTTGAAATTTACAAACAATCTCCAAAACTCGCTTGACTCCCAGCGCTTCGTTATAAACTGGGATGATTACAGCAAGACTAGGTAGTGTTCGACTGGTCGATGAAAGGGAAGGGCTCAAGAAGACCTCATTCAAAATTAATCTCAATCATCCAACCTACCTAGATGGTTAACGTTGATTATAATCCAAACCTATGTTAAGTCACCGTGATGCGTTGTATGAACAGAGCAGGTCTGCGTACATCCGTACTTGGTATAATACTTGTAATCCTTGATTGAGGTGAGATTATGTCGTCAGAACGATATTCGGGTGCCAGAATCCGCAAAGAATTTATCGATTTTTTCGTGGAACGCGGTCATACATTTGTGCCATCCTCCAGTTTAGTGCCCGGAGGAGATCAAACCCTCCTTTTCACAAACTCGGGCATGGTTCAATTTAAAGACGTCTTTCTAGGAATCGACAAGCGTCCCTATAAAAGAGCAGCAAATTCGCAAAAGTGTATGAGGGTAGCGGGCAAGCACAACGATTTAGACGATGTCGGGCGTGATGATACGCATCATACGTTCTTTGAAATGTTAGGCAATTGGTCTTTTGGCGATTATTACAAAAAAGAAGCGATCGCTTGGGCTTGGGAACTGCTCACTGAAATCTGGAAACTCCCCAAAGAACGTTTGTGGGCGACCTGTTTTCGCGATGATCAGGGCAATATCCCAGAAGACTCTGAAGCTGCTGAAAATTGGCGAGCCCAACCAGGTATGGATCCAAGCCATGTTCTCTTTTTTGGTCGCAAAGAGAATTTTTGGGAGATGGCTGAAATTGGACCCTGCGGGCCTTGCAGTGAAATCCATATCGATCGCGGCCCGGAGTATTGCGATAAGCAAGGTCTACCTGGCCACATCTGTCGAGTTAATGGTGGCTGCCAACGTTTTCTGGAATTATGGAATCTGGTTTTTATCCAATATAACCGTCTCAGCCCAACCGAACTAGAACCGCTGCCAGAGAAGCATGTGGATACCGGAATGGGTCTGGAACGCATCGTCTCCGTTTTACAAAATGTACCCTCCAACTATCGCACCGATTTGTTCTGGCCAATGATGCAATGTGTGCAAGCACTAACGGGGCACTCAGACTCTGAGCGTGAAGCCAACATTACCCCTTATCGAGTCATCGCTGATCACTCGCGCGCAGCCACGTTCTTAATCGCTGACGGCGTCGTTCCGGGCAATGTCGGACGAAATTATATCTGCCGTATGATTATCCGCCGCGCCGCCCGATTTGGCAGCAAAATTGGCTTGCAAGAACCTTTCCTAGCCAAGGTAGCAGAAGTTGTCATAGAACAATACGGCGAATTTTATCCCGAACTAGAACGCAACCGTAAGGCAATCCTCGACTCAATCACTCGCGAAGAAGTCCGCTTTCACAAAACACTTGAAACAGGACTAACCAAGCTAGAAAATTTGATGGATCGTTTGCGCGAAAAGAAGCAATCAACCCTACAGGGTGATCTAGCTTTTGATCTGTATGCGACCTACGGTTTGCCTCTGGAAATTACCAAGGATATCCTCGCTGAGAACAACTTTTTTGTGGATGAAATTGGTTTCCGCCAGGCCATGGAAGAGCACCGCCTTGCTTCAGGTGCGGGCGAAGCGTTCGGAGAATTGGGTGGAGAAGATGTTGATATCTATCGACAAATCTTTGAGCAACTCACAGCACAAAACAAATTACCCGCTGATGGCGTCAAACACGACCCTTACTCCCAATTATCAACCACTGGAGAAGTGCTTGCCCTCGTCAGCGAGGGGAAATCCATTCTCACCGCCCATCCCGGTCAGAGAGTAGAAGTGATACTCCCGCAAACTTGTTTTTATTTAGAAAGCGGGGGTCAGGTTTCAGACACAGGTTGGATCTACTCATTGAACGGAAATGAATGGCAAATTGAAGTGGAAGATGTACGGAAACCAGCCGCCGGTATCCTCGTTCATCTTGGAAAGGTGATCAAAGGGGAACCAAGCGTCAGCGATTGGGCGATTGCTGTTGTGGATCGACGGCGTCGCAAAGATATTATGCGCAATCACACTGCCACCCCCCTTCTCCATCGTCATCTCCGACGAGTGCTCGGTGACCACGCTCGCCAAGCTGGATCGCTTGTCGCCCCCGACCGCCTACGCTTTGATTTTACTCACCCTGAACCCCTCACCCTTGAACAATTGCAAGCCATTCAGGATGGCGTCAATCAGGATATTCTCGATGATTATCCGCTTCACATCGAATTTAAGCCACTCCAAAAAGCGATCGAGGAAGGTGCCATTGCTTTGTTTGGCGAGAAATACGCTGAAATCGTTCGCAATGTCACCATCGGTGACGAAGAGACACTATCCAATGAATTGTGTGGTGGCACCCACGTAGAACACACTGGTGAAATTGGCTTGTTTTTGATTCTATCGGAAGGAAGCGCCGCTGCGGGAATTCGCCGCATTGAAGCGGTTACCGGCAGAAAGGCTTACGAAGTTGTGTCAAACCGCATGAAAACCATTTCCCAAATTGCAGAGAGATTATCGGTTTCACCTGACTATATTTTGACCAAGGTGCAACACATTCTAGACGATCATGAAACCTCACACAAGCAACTGCTTGCGCTCAAGCAACAAGTCATGCAACAAGAATTTGACCAAGAATGGCAGAATCGGTGCAAGCGGATAGGCGAGATAAATTTCCTCCCTATGCATTTCTCCGATGCTGAAGCCCAGACGTTGCGTCAAATCATCGATCGCTTCCGTCAAAAAAATCCTCGACAAGGGATAATTGTATTATCCAGTGAACTCAATCAACGTCCCCAAGTTTTGGTCGGGATCACGGATGACTTGGTTAAGCAAGGTTGGAGCGCAATTGACCTTGTCCGTTATATTGCAGAACCGCTTGGCGGTGGTGGAGGTGGACGTCCTAATCTGGCGCAAGCGGGTGGTAAAGATGCCACAAAACTGAACGAAGCGATCAGCCGCGCTGAAGAATGGATTGTCTATAAACAGAACGGTAACTGATCAGCTCATGTCAATTCGATGAGCTCAAATGAAAACCCAAATTCTCCAACTGGAAGCTCATGATGATGTTATTTCCATCCTCGATAAAATTGGGTGGGCTCAAACGGAGCGTGTCCTGCTTGTCCTGCCTCGCCGCAGGCGCATCCTTCACCAGAAACTGGACTTATTGCGCCTAAGTAGACATTGTCAAAAACGGGGTTGTCAACTAGCACTTGTGACCGACGATCCCCTGATCAAAGCATTGGCAGGAGAAATTCACGTTCCAACCTTTCGTACAATTCAAAAAGCACACCAGGCAAATTGGCAAACAGAACGATTTGAGCAGAGCTGGGTGGCATTTCAGCGCGATCTACCGAAACGATCGCTAACTAGTCAAATTGAAGCTACTGAAGCAGCTCGCTCTAGCGAGTTCACAAGGCCTTTACCGATCTGGGCAAGAGTTGGTTGGTTTCTGCTTGGTATTTTTGCTGTAGCTGGGTTGCTGGCTGTCCTCTCACCAAGCGCAACGATCGTTATCCATCCACAAACCAAGTCACAAACAATGGTTGTTGAAATGAAGGCAACACATCGGGTAGCACAAGTGCGGATATCTGGAGAAGTTCCAATCTCGGTGCGCAGTGTTTTGGTCGAAGGGGAAAAAACAATTCTGGTGAGCGGAACCACAACCCTTCCAAAAGACTTTGCCAAAGGAGAGGTTATTCTGACCAATCTGACTGATCAACCAATTGAAGTTCCTGCTGGCACCCTTGTGCGCACCTTAGATCCAAAACCTCGCCGTTATGCCACTCAGAAAACGGTCTTACTCAAAACAGGGAGTGAAAAAAGGGAGTCTGTCCCTGTTCAAGCGCTAGAAGCTGGTGAGTCCCAAAATGCGAAACCCTTGGAGATAAAAGCAGTCGAGGGTATGCTTGGGCTGAAAGTCTCCGTTGAAAATCCCCAGTCGATCGCCGGTGGAAACAGCATGATAGCTCCCGCTCCTAGTGAGAGCGACCGGCGCTCCTTATTCAACCAATTGCAGGCAGAACTATTGGAAAAAGCCAAAGAAAAGGTCAGTCAAGAGATTCAGGCAGGCGATATCCTACTCCCTGACTCGGCAATCCAAACGCTAGTTACCCGACAAAAATATACCCCAGATGAGAGAATTGCAGCTAACTTTCTCTCCCTAGATCTAGGTCTTGAAGTATCATTTGGCATTGTGACAAAACAGTCTCTTGCAGATTTGGGCAAACAACTCCTCGCTTCCTCCCTCCCACCTCAATATATCCCTTTAGAGGATACCTTATCGGCAAAATGTTTGGAAGAGATTTCACAAACACCAGATGGGGAATACACTTGTAAGTTAGAAATATCTAGACAAATTCAACCCCACATTGATCATGACCAAGTTCGTAGCCTTGTTCTGGGTAAACCAATCACAGTTGCCTCTCAAATCTTAAGGGAAACCTTTCCTCTATCGACTGCGCCTAAGATGAAAATACTTCCTCGCTGGTTACCTTTTTTGCCTTGGCTACCTATGCGAATTGATGTGCTTCTAGAAACATGATCATCCTTGCCATCGATCCTGGACAACGGCGCATAGGGGTTGCAATCAGCGATCCAAGTGGTAAAGTAGCCTTTCCACTGACGGTCATACCCCACCGCTCGAAGCACGAAGATGCCGAGCGCATCATTGCACTGGCTGAAGAACAACAAGCGAGCTTAATTCTCATTGGACAAGCATTGGGGAGCGACCAAAAACCCACATTACAAAGTCGGCGCTCGGTTAATCTAGCTCAAGCAATCCGAACCCGTACCGCTATTCCGGTTCTCTTGATCGACGAATTTGGAACCACAGCAACCGTTCTTGATGCGCGCAAGGAAATGAGAATAAAGAGCAAAAAACGCAACCAGATGATTGACGCGCTTGCCGCTGTAGTGATTTTGCAGTCATACATCGAAAACGCCCCCCTTAGCAACGATGAATAAAGGAACATCTTTTCTGCCCTGTTTGACACTTACCCTTATTGCCGGCTCTATCCTCCTAGTGGCAATTATCGGATTTTTAGGTTTGGTATACCTTCAAAACGAGGTTGAGCGCACCTTTGGAGAAGCCCATCCATCAATCGACTATGCGCAAAAGTTACGTTTACAATTGATTTTATTCATGAACAAAGATGTTTTACTGAAACCGCTCAATCCACAAGGCAATGTTCAATCTTTTGTCATCACAGCTAACGAGCCAACTCAGGCCATATTAAGTCGTTTATCTCAAGAAGGGCTAATCTCCAATCCAAAAGCGATGCAAGCCCTAATGG
>JAOAHK010000070.1 GCA_026415275.1 Anaerolineales bacterium | reverse complement strand
TGCTTCCCTTTTCTTCGCAGAGAGGATTTATGGAGTGAAAGTGGCATGGAGTCCGCTGCACCCCAGTCGCTATTTGTTGCAATCCATCCCCTTTCTTCTGCATCCCCTGCCGCTTTGGATTCATCGCTTATGGCAAGTTATCCTGTGGATCGCTATCCCTGCTGGGACATGTTGGCTATTGGTGCGACGGCTTCAACTGCCGCGTCATCGACGATTGGCATGGTTATATAGCTACCTTTTTTTAATGATTGGCGCAGTATACTATCACTTACTGATAATTCCAGCCCTGATCTTAGCATTTTACAAAACCCACTTTGCAGGAAAACAAGCCAACTTTCTTTGGGGAATTGCATTGGTCACGAGTTCAATCTGGGCAGGAATTAGTCGCGTCAATTGGTTGCCAATGCCAGCCATTATCATCACAACCCTTTATCTTCTGGAATGCCCGATCAACGGACAAAAGATTTGGCGTTACCTATCTGTTCCCTTTGTTTTTTCAGTGATTAGTATCCTGATTGCGATGTTATCATCCGCAATTTATGTGAAACTCTCTGGAAACCCACCCTCCTATTTTGCCTCTAGCTTCACTTCTGACCTTATCTGGGAACGACTGCTCCCAAATCCCACCTACTACAGTGGCATTCTCTTGCCTGTTATCTTCGTCTCTATTCCAGTACTCCTCACCGTAATCTACGCTAAAAAGAGGATGAAAATAAAGTTGTCATGGTTACGATTTGTTGGCTTGCTAATTCTTTTGTTTGCCCTTTTCGTTGTAGGAGTAGTCGTCAGTGCAAAGATTGGAGGCGGCAGCAATCTGCATAACTTTGATGGTTACCTAGTCATTTTATGGATCTTACTCTTTTATTTTCTATGCGACAAAGTACTCAGTGAGGAATTAGGCAAGGAGCAATTCTCTCAGTATCTATTATTTGAAAATTTCCACTCTACCAAAAACAATCCGATCCGCTGGCAAAATCTGGCCTTAGACATCCTATTCGTTTGGACTGTAGCTGCACCTCTACCTTTCGCCATCTTTCAAGGCTACCCCATTAAGACATATGTTCCCAAAAGGGTAGAAGAAGCCCTTTATTCTCTCAATTCAGTAGTAAAGGAAGCCGCTGCTGGCAATCAAGAGGTTTTGTTTATCACCGAACGCCATTTGCTGACATTTGGATATCTATCTAAAATACCGTTAGTTCNCGAATACGAGAAGGTTTGGTTGATGGAGATGGCAATGGCAAATCACCGAGAGTACCTAGAGCGGTTCTATGCTGATTTGGCTAATCAGCGCTTTGCTGCAATTATCACGACTCAAACTTACGTTTCTCCACAAGNAGATAGCGAACGCTTTGGTGACGAGAATCGAGCCTGGCGTAAGCGGGTGAACCGTCCTATTTTATGTTACTATAAAACTTATCTGCGTTTTCGCGAATTTAATTTTGAAATCTTAGTGCCACGGGAGAAAGTCCGAAAGCAATGCCGCTGAGATAAAGAGTTTTTTGTTTCTTTGATTCAGCCATAAATAAAATAAGCTATGATAGAGATAATATGGTCTAATGTTTACCGTGTATCTTATACACAATATTTCCTCTTCACTTGCTTGGTTCTGCTTTGGTTACTGGGGGGATACTTTATCAGCCGATTGGCGTTTTCTGTAGTTGGAAGAGAGAGCCTCCCAATTGGGTTCGGGCTTGGATGGTTATTGATGATTGTATTTACAAATATCACCTCCCATTGGGTGAATCTCCAAGGGGCCTGCTTTCTCTCCACTATGCTCATCTTTGTTACGGGAGTGCTCTTGTTCTTTTCCCATAAACCAACAGAATCTCTTATAAACGACTGGTGGAAAGCATTCCCCCCTTTTTTCCTTCTCCTATTACTGTTTTTGCTCTTTCTCCGTATCAATCAAGGTTTAGCTATTTTTGACGAAAACTATAATCTTCCCATCGTATCGCGTATTGCCGCAGGTGATGTCCCCCCTCATTTCCCTTTCGACTCCACCCAACCGCTAGCCTATCATTATGGCCTACATCTGCTTGCAGGGGCAGCAGTAAGTCTCGGCGGAGTATCTCCATGGCTCGCCTTCGATGCAATTAGGGCATTTACCCATGCCATCTTGCTTGTTTTAGCCTCTTTTTGGTTTTATCGCCAAACACAACATCTCTGGGCTTCCATCCTCGCTGCAGGATTGGTCTATTTAGCTGGCAGCACCCAATGGTTGTTGCTCTTAATCCCACTGCCATGGCTGGAACAGATCAACCAGGCCATAACCCTGACCAACACGGCTGTTGAGAGTGGCTCAACGCTTGCTGAAGTGCTCCTTAGTCAATGGAAGATCGACGGTCTCGGACCTATCTCTTATCCTTTTGCCTTTGTCAACGCTCTTTTCAAACCCCAAACCTTAGCTCTCACGAGTAGTGGTGCGTCCGTGGGTATGACCTTGTGCTTGTTGTTGCTGCTGGATCAACCAGAAAAAAAGGCTCTACAGAATATCTTGATCAGCTTAGTTCTAGCTTCGATAGCACTTACCGCTGAATATTTGTTTGGTATTTTAGCCTTGGGAAGCTTGGTGGTCTTAATTCTTGAAACCCTTAATAAAAAAACCTTTCACCTAATCCCAAAAGCTGCTCAAATTTGGTTACCTGCTCTTTTGTTGGCTTTTACTGGCGGAGGTGTACTCACTGGTTTTATCCAACATCAACTTAGTGGCCTTGTTAAAGGCACAACTGGTGCACTATCCAATGGACTACAGTTTACCTTACTTTGGCCCCCAGTCCTTTCCACCCTCTACTTTGGAAGGTTGTCCTTGTTCGAATGGAAAACTTTTCTACTGAGTTTTATTCTTATTGGTCCATTGATCGTCCTTTTCCCTCTCTCCTATCTCCAAATCAAGAACCCCAACAAACCTGCTAACTTCTTGGAGCAGAGCATTTTCTACGGTGCGACAATTTCATTTGCGATTGGACTCGTTGTTGGAATCCAAGACTCAGAAGGAGGTATCACAAGATTACTAGACTCAGCTTTGTTAGGAGTCTTGATCCTAAGTGTGCCTACTTTATTTCGCTTCTGGATAAAAGGAAAGCGGTCATTGCAATCTCTGATTGCGATTTGGGCGGTTTTGGTTTGTATGAGTGGTATGCTGACTTTTGGTATTAACTTGATTGCTATCGCGCGCCCTCAGACCACTTACTATCTCCGAGGTTTAGACTTGATCTTCTATCAACGTTATTGGAATCGCCTCGAGCCCAATGCGCAAGTCTTCGATCCTGATCCGGCACGGGCAATCGTGGTGTTCGGGCGTTCCAGCGGGATCACCGCCTCGGATTATGGCAAATGGTTACCAAAATGGAAACAAATGGTTGCAAGTCCAGACCCTTACCGACTGGCCTTCATTGGCTATACGCATGCTTATGTTGAGAATAAATATTGGAATCAGCTTGACAATAACCTGAAAACTCTTTGGCAAGAGCCTTGTGTCAAATTACTCGACGAGCAAAGACTTAATGTGGAATACAGGCGTTTTTACGATATAACGAGATGTCACTAACCAAATTCTGAGGCTTCCGATGCACATATCGATTGTAATCCCAATTTACAACGAAGAGGGTAATCTTCCCTTATTGAAAAACGCTCTGGACAAAGCTCTATCACCCCTTACAAGACACTCTTGGGAAGTAATTCTGGTGGATGATGGCAGCACGGATACCAGTGCAGAAGAAATCCAAAAAATTGCTCAAACCGATCCCGATCATGTCGTTGCTCTCTACTTACGCCGCAACTTTGGGCAGACCGCTGCCATTGCCGCCGGCATCGATCACGCTAAAGGTGAAGTGATCATCCTCATGGATGCCGATTTACAGAATGACCCAGCCGATATTCCTTCGCTTGTTGAGAAAATTGAGCAGGGTTATGATGTCGTCAGCGGCTGGCGCAAAGACCGTCAAGATGCATTTCTCACCCGAACCCTGCCTTCCAAAGTCGCCAATTGGCTGATCTCGGTCGTGACAGGTGTGCACCTTCACGATTACGGCTGCACACTCAAAGCGTATCGCCGTGAAGTGCTAACCGGCTTTCGTTTGTATGGCGAAATGCATCGCTTCATCCCCGCTTATGCCAGCAGTGTAGGGGCAACGATCGTTGAAGTTCCTGTGCGTCACCACCCTCGCAAATATGGCAAAGCCAAGTATGGTCTTGGTCGAACCTTCAAGGTTATCTTGGACTTATTTACCGTAAAGTTTTTGATGAGTTATGCCCAAAAACCAATTTACGTATTTGGTGGAACTGGAATTGTGTTGATGTCTTTGAGTGTGTTGACGGTTACGGCATTGGTTATCCGCCGCTTGACCATTGGCGAGCACTTGATCCGTTCTCCTCTCTTGCTATTAAGTGTGATGCTATTCATCATGGGCTTTCAGTCCTTATTAATGGGATTGCTCGCCGAGGTGCTCAACCGAACCTACCACGAGTCACAACACAAACCGATTTATACCGTGCGCGCAATCTATCGCAATGGTCAGGAGCAGAAAGGGTGAAACACCTCGCCGATAAGGGAACCTCACCACAAAGGTGGCTGCGCTGGATCGGGTCTCTGTTAAGTATCGGCGTGCTGATTTATCTGTTAGTTACTCAGGGGTGGCACGAGATCGGACAAGCCTTGGCAAGGCTATCGCTTTGGCAGGTAGCACTCGCTTTACTGCTAATGTTTGGTTCACGCTTAGCAGTTACTCTCCGTTGGCATGTCCTCTTGCGCTCGGCAGGTGTTCCAATTCCCTTTATCTATACACTACGACTCACCTTCAGCGGTCTGTTTGCCTCTAATGTTCTTCCTACCACAATCGGTGGAGATGTCTTCCGATTGGCAGGTGCCGTTCAGTCAAAATTGGATGCGCCAACTATCACCGCATCGCTAATCGCTGACCGTCTGATCGGTATGGCAGGGATGGCTATGGCCCTCCCATTCAGTTTGCCAAGTTGGACGATACTCCAGAATAGGTTCCTATCTGAATTCACTTTAACTCCTTTCAGCCTGAGTCTAAGTTTATGTAATCCACTCTTAGACTTAATCAGGAAGGGGATAAATTTTATCCGAGATACCCTGCACATTTTGCAAATTTGGCAACATCAGCGGCGCGCCTTGCTCCTCTCCCTAGGTTGGACCTGGGTTCACATGCTTTGTTTATTCACCAGTTTAGCGTTGCTTCTAAACGGATTAGGAGAACCTTTGGCATTGTGGAAAATTGGTGGCTTGTGGAGCTTGGTTTATTTCGTCACATTAATTCCTATCTCGATAAACGGCTATGGTTTACAAGAGATTTCGATGACAGTTATCTTCAACATCGGAGGGGGCATCTCGCAATCTGCCGGGCTGACAATCGCACTGCTAATTCGCCTCCTCACGATGATTGCCAGCCTACCTGGCGCGTTGTTTGTGCCCGCTATCCTGAGTGGAGAAGATGGTGTAATCTGATACTCGAGTGAAGATGCATTAGATCTTTTTTTGACAGCCGCAAAAACATGTGATAAACTCTCGCCGATATGTTATCCATATATGATTTAGAAACCGCCAACCGAACAATCTTGCACCGCACACCGCTGGATTTGCAAACCGTGCCTGAAGAAATCCTCGACCGCATCGAGGTTTTGTTTGGGGAACGCTTGACACCCGCCCAAGCTGTCGATCGGATTCTCAATGATGTGCGTCAAAACAAAGATGAAGCCTTACGCCGTTGGACAGAAAAGTTAGATGGAGTTTTTATTGATCAACTTCGGGTTCCAGAGACCATGATCCGTCAAGCCCTGCAAAGTGTACCCGAAGGAACTCATCAAGCCTTGAACGAAGCTGCCCGCCGAATTGAGGATTTTCACCGCCGCCAACCGCTTCACTCATGGTTGGTGCAAGGAAAAGAAGGAACGCTCGGACAATTGATCCGCCCAATTCAGCGAGTCGGTGTTTATGTTCCAGGGGGGAGTGCGCCGCTCCCTTCAACAGTTTTGATGACCGTTATCCCAGCGCGGATTGCTGGTGTTGAACAAATTGCATTAGTGTCACCCCCTTCCCGATCCACCGGTGGCATCTCTCCGATTACCTTAGCAGCAGCAGCCATTGCTGGTGTTGATGAAATTTACACTGTTGGCGGAGCACAAGCCATAGCCGCCTTAGCATATGGAACAGAGAGCATTCCTGCGGTCGATAAAATTGTCGGACCGGGCAACCTCTTCGTCACACTTGCCAAGAAACAAGTCTACGGCACAGTGGGCATTGATGGCTT
Organism: Anaerolineales bacterium; assembly: GCA_026415275.1. Lineage (GTDB taxonomy): Bacteria > Chloroflexota > Anaerolineae > Anaerolineales > UBA4823 > NAK19. The sequence goes on along the minus strand of JAOAHK010000070.1, from coordinate 2,503 downwards.
AGCAGGTCCCACCGAGACCTTGATTGTTGCCGATGAAACGGCAAACCCCGAATGGGTAGCTGCTGACTTGCTTGCCCAAGCCGAGCATGATCCTTTAGCTTCAGCCATTTTGCTAACCCCCTCCTCTAAGTTAGCCGAAGCTGTGCAGCATCAGGTAGCCAGGCAAATTGAAGGGGATCAGCACTTCCCCGCCCTGTCTAGAGAGGATATCCTCTATCTATCGCTCATGAAGCGAAGCGGAATTGTACTGACCAAAGACTTAGAGCAAGCGATTGAAACGGCGAATCAGTTTGCCCCAGAACATTTAGCGCTGGCAGTTGCAAATCCTTGGCAATGGATTGAGAAAATTCATTCGGCTGGCGCTGTCTTTGTGGGTGAACACTCATACGAAGTGCTGGGTGACTACATCGCTGGCCCAAGCCATGTCCTCCCGACCAACGGAACTGCTCGCTTTGCCTCATCGCTGAGTTGTCTCGATTTCGTGCGCGTGATTGGCCTTGTCGCCTTAGCGCCTGAAACCAGCTATCAGCTCTCCCCGCAAGCAGCCGAGATCGCTTATCAAGAAGGACTTGATGCTCATGCTCAAGCGGCATTACGCAGACGAGCCTAAACCCCTCTTTTCCGCTGGCACCTCTTGCAGGTTCTCCTAATTGATATACGTTTCTGTTTGCAAGAGGTCGAGAGTCCTCAATTTGTGCTCATTCAGCGTCTTCGGGCATTGAGGTCTGCGGCTGTTTTATCCAGCAGTTCCACCAACGAAGGTACTTGATCCAGCGTAAAGTACCAGGCAAGGAGCTGGCGGCTGGCATCGCCGACTGCCCACCTCACCGTATCCCAAGAAGCCATCATCGGTTCATTGTGTCCCATCGGAATATAGGCTAGCACAGCGCGATACCCTGCGGGTAGAGAGCTATTTTGTTGAAGTTCCTCACTTATGTCGCTGCGGAGGGGCAAATTATAAGTATTTTCTGCCAATCGTTTCTGATTCTCTGGTTCTAATAACCAACGGACAAACAACCACGCTGCTAATTGCTCTTGCTCTGAAGAGCGCAACAAGACAAAATCGGTGCCATAGAAAACCACCACACCATCGCCGTTGGTTGTCGGAAATGGCAAAACTGTCCACAAGTCTCGGTTTGCAGCATTTTGCATGGCTTGCTCGACAACCTCGATCTGGCCACTATTCACGGACACGAAAAGAGCTTGCCGCTGGGCAAATATCTCAATAGGATCGATGTCGGCAACATTTAATGTACATCCTTGTTCATAAAGTTTGCGTAAATAGATAAAAGCTTCACGAACCTCTGATGACTTGAATTGATAGCTTTTGAGCTCACGACTTTCGATTTTGGCTCCAAATGCTTTCAACCAAGCTAGAATGGTGGGATAATCATGGGTAAACAGATACCCCTTGGTTGGGTAGGTATCGTCTTGAGCCGCATCTGATGGGATCGAACAGGCTTGCTTTTGAAATTCCATTAGCGTCTTCGGAGCAGCGCTATAGCCTAATTCGCTTGCTAAGGAAGCGTTATAGAGCAATAATTGAGCTACGCGCCGAGCAGGAATGCCCCATCGGTGACCATTGACCAAACTCGCTTCCCACAAATTTGGGTAATAAAGTTCCTTTTCGGAATTGGGCAATCCCCAGCGATTATCTTCGACATACATCGACCAATCAATCAAGAGAGCTGGATCCAGATTCCAACCCAATGCCTGGTAGAGTGGGAGGATGACCAAACTCGGAGTCTTGTTTTGCCCGATAGCAGCCTCCACGCGTTCCCTGAGCAGGTCAATACCGTTGATGTTTTCATTTTCGATCTTGATTTGCCACAAGTTTTGGCGAGAAAATTCGTCGGCTAATTGATCTAAGGTTGCCCCGACCTCTCCAGAATAGGGATGCCAAAACTGTATCGAGACCCCTTGGAGTTGCTTATCATTTAGTTGGATAATGCTAGTCGGTGAAGGGGTGAGAGTTGGAAGGTTGGTTCTGGTTGCCTTGGGGGTTTGCGTGGCGGATATTGTGGATGTTGCGTTCGGTACATGCAAAGGAGTACAACCTATGACAGAACCAGCTAATATGAACAAAAATAAGACTCGAGGGAAGATACGTCTTTTTAGGTCAATTTTTTGAGCCATTCGTTCTTAAACTCTTTGGTTTTTCTGTATTGTTAACCTTATACAAGTTCCCGAAAGTGTACCATAAACCCCGTAAGCAAACCGAATTTATGAATAATTATCATTTTTGTAAAGGTAATGAAAAATCAGCTAGGTTATAATCAACCCAACAACGATTGTGGATGGGTTTTGCCAATCTTTTGTCAATTAGCATTTCGGTATTCAGCACACAGAATGAGTGGTGAGACGATCCTTGGTGTAATCAATAACGCTGCCTTTTTAATGGCACTTGTTCTGCTTTATGAATCGTTGCCGATGCACCGCAATACAAGCAAACCCACCCAACAAATGCCTGTCTCTTATACACATCTCCGAGCCCACGAGACCA
>JAOAHK010000069.1 GCA_026415275.1 Anaerolineales bacterium | reverse complement strand
AGATGTGTATAAGAGACAGACTAGGAGCGGGCTATGAGGGCTTGCCAACTGGAATTCCTTCAGCGGGTGTGACACCGCAGGGGTTGACAGCCGAAACACCACCTCCGCCTCCACCAGAGCGAAAGATGCCTAAGATTGAACTGCCGACCCTTTCACCCGAGTACGAACAACTACAGAAAACCCTGGATGAAGTCGCCGAGAGTGATCCAGCCAGCATAGCTGAGGCTATTCAACTTTGGCTAGCGGAGGATGAACGCAGAAATGGCTGAGTTGAACGAGTCTTCGGGTTTATATAAAGCTGCAGTTTTATTGCTCTGCCTTGGGGTGGAAAAATCCTCAAAGATCCTGCAGTATTTGAGTGAAAGCGAACTGGAACGCGTTCTGATGGCGGTCAGCGAAATTGGCACCGTCTCCCAAGAGACGCGCGCGGAAATCATGGAAGAGGCCTTAGCTCTCTCAATGGCAAGTGCAAACTTAATGATGGGTGGTGTGGAGTACTCTCGCCAACTGCTTGCCCGAGCGGTCGGACCGCGCCGCGGTGCTGAGATTCTGGAGCGCATTACAGCCAGTCAGCAACTCTCTTCATTCGAAATTCTTCGCAGCGCTGATCCCGCTCAGGTGGCAAATTTGCTCTCAGAAGAACATCCTCAGACTATTGCCTTAGTCCTTTCGTATCTTGAAGCAAAGTTGGCAGCAGACATTATGACCCATCTGCCGCCGGATTTGCAAGTGGAAGTTACCTTGCGCTTAGCAAAGATGGATCGCGTCTCTCCAAACGTTGTAGATGTCATCGAACGGGGTTTGAAGCACAAGCTTAGCGGTGTGATTAGTGTGGCCGGATTTCGTGAAACGGGCGGTGTCTCTTTCCTCGTCAAAATGTTGAACAACGTAGATCGCGGCGTTCAAAAGACGATCTTCGAGGCTTTGGAACCGGTCAACCCCTCATTGGTGGAGGAAATCCGTGCCAATATGTTTACCTTTGATGATCTCGTCAAGCTAGATGATAAGAGCATCCAACGGGTGTTGCGCGATGTCAACAAACAAGATTTGGCTCTAGCTCTAAAGGGAGCGCCAGAAAAGGTGCGCGAATTGATTTACCGCAATCTATCGGAACGAGCAAGAGAAACATTGCAAGAAGAAGTCGAATTACTCGGACCGCAATTGGCAAAGAATGTTTATGCTGCCCAGAGACGGATTGTCGAGGTCGTGCGCGCGTTGGAGGAAGCCGAAGAAATCGTGATCGGCGGTGCAGGAGCAGAATATGCCATCATCGTCTAAGCAGGGTCAGGAACCTCGTTCTCAAACTCAGGTTCAGGAGTGGAAGCCTTTGGATTTTCATGTTTCCCCTCCCGTTAACCGAGTCTCTCCAACGCCCAATGGTCCTTCAGGGTCAGGTAACAGCGATGGTTTTGTAGAGTTGGTGGAAATTGTCAAAGAGAAAATCACCTCTTCACCAACTGCGACAAGCGTGAATACTGAGGTGCCGACCGGTGAGGTAAAGCTATGGCAACCGGAAGCATTAGTTGCCATTCAGGTAAAGCACGGCAACACCCATGATCATCTGCGCAGCCGTGAATTAACGCAGAAGGCGGAGGAAACGCTGCGAAAAGCACAACGCGAGGCGGAACAGCTACTTGCTGAGGCACGTCTTGAGGCACAACGGATTGTGCAGGAAGCTGAGGACCAAGCGTCCTTGATCCATCGTCAGGCTTATGCAGATGGACAAGCGGCCGCCAATGCGGAAGCGCAGAGCATGCTGAAAGCTGCGCGGGCAATTGTAGACGAAGTGCAGAAATGGAAAGAGAACCTGTTTGAACAGGGGGAGATGATGATGCTCCGTTTGGTGATCGAGATTGCCCAAACGATTTTTGGTGATGGTCTGCCGTTAGACCCAGACACGTTGGGGCAGGCATTTGCACGGGCGTTGAGCCAAGCAAAATCTTTAGGTGATCTGCGCGTTTACCTCCATCCCGAAGATGCCGCTATGTTGAGCGCTCACTGGGATAAATTGCAAGGAGTCACAGCCGGACAACGGGTGGAATTGATCCCTTCCGACCTGATTAAGCGGGGTGGTTGCTATATCGAAGGTCAGTATGGAACGGTCGATGCGCGCGTAGAAACCCAATTCCAATTGGCGACCGATGCCTTGCTTTCAGCCTTGGAGAAAAATCAAGCAGGGTAGTAAGATGAACGAACTTTTCACGTTGCCCGATCTTACCCGCTATCACTCGGTTCTAAATCGTATAAACACGATTCGACTCTCGGGACGAGTTGTTCAAGTTGTGGGCTTGACCATTGAGGCAACCGGTTTGGATTGCCAGATTGGCGAGGTTTGCGAGATTCATTCAAACGCTCATCAGAAATTGATTGCCGAAGTGGTTGGCTTTCGTGAACAGCGCATACTCTTAATGCCACTGGGTGAAATGCAAGGCATTCAACCAGGTAGCCCGGTTTTCCCGATGGGGAGTTCTTTCCAAGCGCCAGTGGGAAAGTCGCTTTTGGGTCGCGTCTTGGATGGGTTGGGTAAACCCATTGACGGACTAGGTGAATTGACCGATTTTGAGTTAGTGCCGACCTATCGACCAGCACCTCATCCGCTGACCAGGCGCTCGATCACCGAACCCTTGGTCACCGGTGTGCGCGCCATCGATGGATTGCTCACCTGTGGGAAGGGACAGAGAATTGGCATCTTCTCGGGCAGTGGGGTTGGCAAAAGCACACTTCTGGGTAGTATTGCGCGCAGCTCCCGTTCGGATGTCAGCGTGGTAGCACTAGTGGGAGAACGCGGGCGTGAGGTGCAAGAATTTATCGAACGCGATTTGGGTTGGGAAGGGCTGCAACGGTCTGTTGTGGTCGTCTCTACCTCCGATCAACCAGCTTTGATCCGCCTAAAAGCTGCTTGGGTTGCTACTACCGTTGCAGAGTACTTCCGCGATTGTGGTTTGGATGTCACGTTGCTCATGGACTCGGTCACCCGTTTTGCCATGGCACAGCGCGAAGTGGGTCTAGCGATTGGGGAACCGCCTGCCAGTAAGGGTTATACTCCCTCCGTATTTGCTCTTCTGCCCAAATTGCTTGAGCGGGCAGGGACAAACGAGTATGGTTCGATCACCGGCTTTTATACGGTTTTGGTCGAAGGCGATGACTTTAATGAGCCAATTTGTGATGCTGCGCGCTCGATCCTAGATGGGCATATTGTTCTCAGCCGTGATCTTGCTGCGCGCAACCACTATCCAGCAATTGATGTTTTGAACAGCGTTAGTCGCGTGATGCCAAGGGTAACGGAACCAGAGCACCGAGCCTTTGCCAATCAAATTCGGAAGCTAATGGCTGCATATGAGAAGGCAAGAGATCTGATCAATATCGGCGCTTATGTAGAAGGCTCTGATGCGGACATTGATGCAGCACTCCGTGCCTTACCGGAGATTTTGGATTTGCTCCAACAGCCACCCGATCAATTCTCTCCTTTCGAAGAAACCCTAATGCGCATGGAGCAGATTTGTGTAGGAGGATCTAACTCATGACCCCAAAATTCTCATTGCAACCTGTGCTGGATTACCGGGAGACGCGAGTAGAGATCCTAGAAATTGAATTAGGCCGTTTGGTTCAATCGCAACTGCGCGGCAAGACATTTTTAGAAGCCTTGCAGAGCAGCCGCAACCGACTCTTGGAAGAGATGGGAAAGCAGCAGGTTGGAGATGTGGATCTCTTTATGCTTTCGCGCTTGCGGTCGAATTTACAAATGGTCAATCAGCGCATTGCAGAGCAGGAGGCGCGTCTAGCAGAATTAGCTCAGCAAATTGCTGAGAAGCAAGTGGAAATCGTTGTTGCCAAACAGGATGCAGAAGCGCTGAACAAACTAAAAGAGCAGGAAATAGAACGCTATCGCAAAGAAGAAGTGCGTCGCGAGAATCGCCTTCAGGATGATATTTATAATTCGCGCGCCTTCCGTCAAACGAAGGGAGCAGCCTGATGGATGGATCTTTTTTTAACTCCCAATATCAGATGATTTTGTATGATTTGATTTTCCGTCTTTTAGATCAATACTTGGGTGAAGATAAAACCGTTACCACACTTCCACCCGCGGTGAGCCGTAAAAGTCAGGACGGTGGAGACAAAAGTATTCAAGGGAAATTTGCCGATATTATTCAACAGGCAGCCCAAAAATATAATGTCGATCCTCACTTGATCCATGCGGTCATTCGAGCCGAGTCAAATTTTAACCCTAAAGCGACCTCTTCGGCTGGTGCAATGGGTCTCATGCAACTGATGCCAGCAACGGCTGCCGGTTTGGGTGTGACAGATCCCTATGACCCAAAAGAAAATATCTTTGGCGGAACAAAGTTTCTCGCACGTTTGCTGCAAAAATACAAGCACGATGTGAGCTTAGCTTTAGCAGCCTACAATGCCGGTCCGGGGGCAGTGGATCGCTATGGTGGGATTCCGCCGTATTCCGAGACTCAAACGTATGTGCGAAGAGTCCTTCAGTATTATCAGTCTGCTCAGGAATGGAGTGTATAAGATGACCGATCCAATTTTGTTCGGTTCCACCGTTCAAACCCTGAAAAAAGCTCTAGATGGTTTATCGGCACAACAAGAAGTCATTGGGCAAAATATATCGAATGTGGATACTCCAGGCTATCGCGCCCAAAAAGTCGATTTTAAGGCGGCTTTGCGTCGGGCGTTAAATCAAGATGGAAAGGTGGTGATGCAGACAACCCATAAAGCGCATTTGAGTTCTACCCAACCCGTTGACCATTTTCAAATTTCCCTTAGAGAAGGAGGTGCCTTACGAGCCGATGGAAATAACGTGGATATCGATGTCGAATTAACTCAGATGACGGAAACCGTCGTTCAATATCAAGCCTTAGCCCAGTTAATCAGCAGGAAGTTTGCTGGGATCAAGCAAATTATCGGGAGGTAAAATGTGAAAGAAGTTCTTTTGTTACCAACCACCAACGAGGCGCTCTTTCAGCCTTTGCAGAAACAGTTGGAGAAGCGGCCTCAACCCGAAGAGGGGATGTCTTTTCGGGACTATTTAGAGCAGGCAAAGAGCGCACCAGAAAAGCCCTCTGCAAAAGGGATTGACCCAAAACCAGGTCAAGTGCAGCAGGATGAACCAAAAGCTCCCCTACCAAGCGATGAAGCCAAGATGGAAGTTGAGGAGGAAGACTCACCACCCAAAGTAACCGATGATTCTCAAGCATCTGCTGCGTCAGCCGTGCCCCTGGAAGCAGCGCTTGCTGTTGTCGCGCTGAATGATTTAGCGATAATCCCTATGCCTTTAGAAACAAGTGCTGCATCCATCAAGGATGGTAATAGGATGGATAGCCTAACAGAAATGGCAGTGCCAAACTTAGGATCCACAGCGGATTTGTTGCTCATGAACTCGGTGAGCGATCAGCCGAAGGCGACTGAAGCGAGCATAAATACCTCGCTTGACAATGCCTTTGCTCAATTGCTCCAAACTCAAAACGAGACTGCGCCATCTGCCAATGCTATTGAGGAAAAGGTGCAAGCTGTCTCCCAACCCAAGGTAAACGTCGATAGCGAGATAAGTGAGGAGGTAAACAAGGGCAACATTCCTCAACCGGCTGTGGGTTCAAAGGAGACAGGCAAAGTGACGATCTCGCAAACGACTGAAGCGATAAGCGGGAAAATCCCTGAGGTCCCCGCAAAAATTGCTCAGGATCGGGCGAGTAGCCAGTCTATGGTCGCTGAAGTCAATCGGTTGAAGGAAAGTGAATCGCAGCTACCTGTGGCAAAAGAAGGAGCGAAGCCCGAAATAGCACAGGCAAGTGGTCCACCCCTAAATTCAACCTCTGCCAAACCGATCGAGCCGGCCCGCTTGGCGGAAGCTCACCGACCTGAAATCGTTCAGCAAGTAGCCCGAGAACTTGAGGTCTTTGGGAAATCTGGGCAAACCAGCTTGCGCATCCAACTCTATCCCGAACAACTTGGGCGTATTGATGTGCGTCTCATCTCCAAAGCCGAGGGAGTGCAAATTGTACTTCATGCCGATAATCCTTCAACGGCTTTCTTGCTAGAACGTGATTTGAATAATCTGCGTGAGAGCTTGGTTCAAGCTGGTGTGAACCTCAGCGGCTTGACTGTGGGGCATGGACAAGCGCAAAATCGCTCTGACCTTGCGCAGAGTGAGTTTCGCTCACCCAATCGCAATCCTGCCACTTTCGGCAATGCTGCGCAGCAACATGAATCATCTGCAAGCTCTTCCGAGCGGAGATGGCGCGATTCAAGTTCTACAGTTGATTACCGAATATGAAGAAAGGAGCAAAGATGAACATAACTGCGGTTTCTTCACCTTTGTCTTACTCATCAGCTGCGGCGCAAAGTGCGACCTCAGCGCTGAATGGTTTCGATGCCAACGCCTTCATGGCGATCTTACTTGCTCAATTGCGCAATCAGAATCCCTTAGAGCCGATGAACGACAAAGATCTTATCGCCCAAATGGCGCAGTTGACCTCACTTGAAGAATTGAAAAAGATCAGCGCGGGCATTGAGACCTTGATCAAACTTAACCAAGTAGCCTAACTCAACCGCGGGAGAGTGGGCATGACCGATCCGATTCGCATCCATCATAACCCTTCAGTCCAAAAAACGAATTCGATTTCTGCTGCTCAATCGACAACGAAGTCGGCTGTGTCAGCGCAAGGATTTGCGCAAGCTTTAGAGCAGAAGACGCGTGAGCAGGAAATTCGTTTTTCCAACCATGCTCAAAAGCGATTGCAAAGCCGTGAAATCCAGTTATCAGATGAGGGCTTGGCTCGCTTGGCACAGGCAGTGGAAAAGGTGGAAAAGCGCGGCGGAAAAGAGTCGCTGGTGCTGATGGATGATTTGGCGTTCATCGTCAATGTCCGTCAGCGGTTAGTGGTAACTGCATTAGATGCCCGAGAACGCGGCGAAGGAGTGTTTACCCAAATTGACAGTGTCGTTCTGGCAGATTAATTCCTTATTCAGGCTGGCCCTCTTGGAGGAAGCCTGAGAAATTCTAAACTTCAGGAGGCAAAACATGTTACGCTCGATGTTTACCGCAATTAGTTCTTTGAGCCTGCATCAGGCTTTTATGGATGTGGTGGCGAATAACCTTGCCAATGTCAATACGTACGGATTCAAGTCCAGCCGGGTCACTTTCCAAGATCAGTTTGCCCAGACATTGTGGAGTGGATCAGCACCCTCGGATAACTTGGGTGGCATTAATCCTGCTCAAATTGGCTTAGGTGTGCGCTTGGGTGTGATTTCTCCGACTTTTACACAAGGTATGTTGCAATCCACAAATCGCAACACCGACTTAGCGATTCAAGGAGATGGCTTCTTTATTTACCGCAATGCCGTGACGAACCTCTTCTCTCGCGATGGCTCATTGGAGATGGACTCTGAGGGCTATTTGGTCAATGGTGCCACCGGTCTGCGTATTCAGGGTTGGATGGCAACGCTCGTTAACGGAGTACCGACGATTGATGTTGGAGCTGCTCTTCAGGACATTCAATTGCCTTTAGGAGCAACGCTGGCACAACAGACCAGTAGCTCCCAGTTGTTTGGTAACCTTGACTCCCGAGCGACCTCACCCTATCAAGTGTCTATAGGGGTTTACGACTCATTAGGAAACCTGCACTCGGTAACCCTCACTTTTACACCCGGCGCAGGCAATACGTGGACATGGGCAGCGTCCGGGACGGGAGTTTCTGGAAGTGGTAATCTTGTATTTAACGCCAACGGTCAGTATGTCTCCAGCACTGGAAATGTCTCTGTTGCCGCTAGCGGTATAACGGGTGCAAATGATTTCACTTTTGCAGTCGATCTAAGCCGGTTAACCCAATTGGCTTCAGAGAGTGATCTCTCGATGACTTTCCAAGATGGTTTGGCAGCGGGTACTTTCTCCACTTTCTTTGTCACACCACAGACGGGTGAAATTGTCGGTGTGTACTCGAATGGGATGCAGCGCTTGATTGGACAGTTGGCGTTAGCGAATTTTGTCAATCCCGCCGGCTTGCTGCAACAAGGACAAAATCTTTATATGGTCGGTCCGAACTCAGGGGACCCGGCGATTGGGCAAGCTGGCACAGGAACGCGGGGTACGATAGCCGCTGGATATTTGGAAGGCTCCAATGTTGACCTTGGTCAGGAGTTTACCAACATGATTGTTGCTCAGCGTGGCTTCCAAGCCTCTTCGCGCATTATTACTGCATCAGATGAAATGTTATTGGAGATTGTAAACCTGAAGAGATAAATTTTTCGTTTGATTGATCCTCCCGCAGGTTTCAATCCTGCGGGAGGATGATGGAGCAAGGAATGAACGTAAGTGGGCCTGCGCCGATCGCCATTGTGCAGCGCGTTGACAACACCGATGTAGTGTTGCGCATGAATCAGCGCATTGCTGCCGAAGTGCTGCAAGTTTCTGGTGACCGTGTTGTCTTATCGGTCAATGGTGTTCAATTAGTGGCGCGTCTAACTTCATCCGAGCAAGCTGCCCAACTTGTCGAACGGCGCATGGCGCAATTTATTGTGCGCGATCTGAGCCAATCCCTGATAACTTTACAACTGGTTCCCAAGGGAGCAGAAAGCGAGCAACCAATTGCACCCCTTTCGCCGCGCCTGATCCAATCACTCCTGCAGCAAGCGGGGTTACCCGTCAATGCCGAAACAGTTGCAATTGCCAAAGCTTTGCTAGCCAGTGGTCTGTCGATAGAAGCGGGCGTGATTGAGGAGATTTATCGTGCGCTGCAGCATATTGGCAAATGGCATGAAGGGGATGCGCTCGCTGCTGCGTTGGTAAAATCTGCAGGTTTGCCGGTCACACCTGCTACGGTGGACTTGGCTCGTCAACAACTTCCCTCTCTAGGGGAGATGATTCAGAATTTGCAGAAACAGTTGGAGTTCCTTGTAAACAGCAAATCAAACCCAGAATTTGCCGCTTTGGCAAAAGAGGCATTAAACACCCTTGCGGCTATCCTTTTACAAGCAGATGGGCATCCGGAATTGCTTTTAGAGAGATTGCAACT
>JAOAHK010000068.1 GCA_026415275.1 Anaerolineales bacterium | reverse complement strand
ATAGATAAGTAATACTCACCTAAAGCATATTGGATGAACGGATTGTTTGGCAAAGTTTGTTCAGCAGCTTTGAGAACAAATAATGCTCTTTCTTCACCCTGAATTGCACGTGCTGTACGTGCATAGGATAGCCAATTATACGGTTCAGAAGGGGCAAGCTCGATAGCTTGTTGGTGCAACTCCAAGCGTTGGGAGAGAGCTTGATGAGAATCAATTTCTGCAAGAAGGCTCAGC
>JAOAHK010000067.1 GCA_026415275.1 Anaerolineales bacterium | reverse complement strand
AGATGTGTATAAGAGACAGCTGCAAGAAGGCTCAGCAAAATACCATCTTGTGGCGAAACTTTCAGGGCGGCGAGGCATTGTTCAACGGCCATCGATTCTTGTCCCGTAAAACGAGCGCAGGTTATGACTTCATAAATCGATTGTGGGTTTGATAAGGGATGGTTTTGCCAGCGCTGAAGCGCGCCCTTCCAATCTGAATTAGCCGCATGGCTTTGGGCAATCAAGCGATTTAATCTTTCATCTTGGGGATGGAAACCCTCGAGTAAATGCCACAACTCGAGCGCTTGATCATGGATTCCCTGAACTTGCAGAAGGAGTGCTAACACAGAGAGCAAGGTGGGGTGATTCGGTTTTTGGTTTAGCAATCGATGGATTGTTCTTTGGGCAAGAGAATAGAACCCTTTCTTTATCAATAAAGCGGTAAGCAAAGCCAATAAGCATTGTTGAATTTCTTGATCGCTTAGGAATGGATCAGTAGTTTCTGCCAATTCAAGCTCTTCTATAGCAGCTTGAGCAAGGTTGATAAGATTTGTATTCTCGCTCGGTGTAGGGTTAGAGCCTTCTCCCTCCTCTTCCACTATGCAGTAAACAAACCGCAAGAGCGCTGTTTCTGGGATGTGAGTGATGGTTTCTTCGTTGAATAGCTGGGTTGTTTGAGATTTGCTGATTGAATTGAGGACTGATAGTGCTCTTAAGATCTCTGACCGAGGCTGTAAGTGTAGAGCATTTTGCCAATGAGCAACAGCTTCACTTTCATTGGCATTTATCTCACATAAAATTGCCAGCTTCGTTAACATTAATGCTTGTGTTTGGGCAGTCCATTGGATGGATTGGGTTAATTGTCGGGTCTTGAGGTCGGGTTCACGTCGGTCAAAGATTTTCACCGAGAGAGGTAATTGTTGCGTAAAAGATTTGAGTTTGTTGAGCACTCCCTCTACGCTGCCAAACGGTTTTTGATCCTCTAGGGGGGACAGCACACGCTGTGTTTTCGATTGAGGAATACTTGTTGCTAGGGTCGGTTGGAGAGTTAAGAGGGCTTGGCGGAAAAGGTCGCGTTCAGGGAGTGATAATGAATGAGTCAGGAGGGTGATCAGTTCAATTTGCACGGAAAGGGGTGCGGGATTGCTGAGTATGACTTTGAGAACCCGCTGATAAGCCTCTTCTTCCCCGTTTTCTTCTATTTGAGAAGGGAGAAGTGATTGTAAGTATTCTACTTGATCGGGTATCATCCCAAATAGACAGGCTAAAGGCGTTGTAGGGGTAGTCACCAGCAAGGATGCCCAATCATTCCACGACCCAGTCGATTGGCGCTTTTGACGCAAATTCAAGGCGCGCAAGGCAGCATCCCTTAGAGAATTAATTGGATTGTTTTCGGCAGCTTCAACCGGCTCGCGAAAGGGTGGATCGATAGGGATCAAGGGCAGGGTGCGCAATTCTTGAGGGGTGCGAGGATAGTTCAAGGACTTAAGCGCCAGAGCGGCTGGTGAACAGTCGTCTGGGTGTTGAATGATTTCCGAGAGGGCTTTCACGCCAAATACTTGCTCAAAATGATTGAGGCTATCCCATATAAGCGGATCAAGACGCAAAGCGGGGAAGATCCATGGCCAACTAGACGGTGGCAGGATTTTTTTTAGGTCGCGGATTAAGGATGGATGAGCTTGTTCCCGCATAGGATTACCGCACCATTTGGTAAGCGATAAAGGCTGCTGTACAGATGAGGACAAAACCAACCAAAATTAAGGTGAACCCCAAGCCGGCTGTACTCCGAATCAGGTCGTTGATGGCATTGAGCAGTGTAGAAGCCTGACCGACCAAGCCGGCGATGTCTTCCGCAATCCCTTTTTGAACCAAACGACTCGTTTGAGCAGCAAGGGTTTTTAGTTCGCTGCTATACGCACGATTGATCAAAATAATCATACCGGCTAAAATGGATAAACTACCCAAGGTAAATAAGGTCATAATCATCATAATCAAGAGATTGAAAGGGGTAAATAGAGCCATTTCCGACACTCCCGAATGTGGAAACCCAGGACGATCACTCTAGGTAAATTGATGCAAGAACTATGCCGAGTTCAGGTTCCGAGCGACGTCGGTTACCTTGCCTATTCAATTTGCACTGTTTGGGATGTTCATTCTCATTTTGACAGCGTTGGAAATTCGCACATCAGGCTAGGTTGCGTGGATAGATGATGTTGCCAGATACCCAGCGATGCCTCAAGATCGATATTTGCAATGAGATGAACAGAGATGAGCGGTATTAGAACATTGATGGATTGAGGATGGAGGGGTAAGTCCTTGCACACCCAGTCAAGAACAGCGTTAGAGGGGATAAATCTGTTGTCTGGATACAACTCGGCATTTGCTAGCAAATGCTTTTGAGCGGTTTGATCGAGAACGATGAAGAAATGCCATAAAAGATTGCGCTTTTCTATGGCTTTTACAAAGCGTTTGCTTAGTTGCTTCCCATCCAGTTGAAACGCTGTGGTTAACTCGGGGTCAGTATTGTTTTCTTGAAAAATAGGTAGGAAAATCAATCGGAAGGAGTCTTTGGGTTGAATCAACAGCCATGCGCTGGTCAGCTTGGGTTGTTGCACCCTTAGATCATCGACAAAGAGGATCAACGTGTTTGTCTGAGTATTTTCCCCTCTGAGACTGTTAGGATCGCCAAGTTGATTGGGGCGAGGTTCGCTAGGCAAAGGGTAGATTGTCCGCTTCGTCTGAAATGAGAATGACTTAAACTCTGCAGGGAAAATCAGCTTGCGGTTTCGCAGGGAGAGCTGATTTCCAGCCCAGAATCCGACGGGAAAGAATAGAGAAAAAAGAATGAGATAAGATAACCACGGTGAGTGCTTCATCGTTGAAATTTCAACGCCTTTCAAAAAAGATTACCAAATAACAGACCAAGTAGAAATCCACTCAATAAACTTCCCATTGAAAAAATAAAATAGAATTGCCAACGAGCTCGATTTTGCTTGCCCACACTATGCCAGTCTCGCACTTGAGTCTCTTGGGATGTGCTACGCCAGGCGGAAACCAAGGTGATAAATGCTTGCCAAAAAAGAATCTCAACCTGTTCTAAACCTTCCTTGATCTGCGTTGAGTAGGAGCGCTGGTATAGATCACTTGGAGGATGAAATCTTAAGGATTTTGCCTTGTTCATTTACTGTAGCTCGAATCCATTTTGGAATACGCTTGTTGTTCTCGGTAAGCGATGTCATCCGAAACGTGAAGGTGACTCGTTTTTGATTTAATTCGGGAATGTAGATTTCTCTCACTTGCGGGGAAATCCCTCGCAGGGAGGGATACCGTTGGTATATGCGTTGGATAATTTCTTTGATTTTTTTGGCGTCCATAGCTTACTTTGATACACTTGCGCGGCGGCGCAGAAACGCCGGCATATCTAAATTGTTGGTGTCAATCGTTGGGATTGGTGCAGGAGAAACCGATCGCGAAGACAAGGGCGAAGGGGTGAATTGAACAGTGGACTGCGATGATTGCGTAGGTGTTTGCTCCACTTTCTGGGCTTTTTGGGGGATGGCAAAAGCTTCTTCTAAGGTTGTAGCGCCGATCCCAGTGATGACTAAGATAACTTGCACTCGATTGCTCATTCGCTCAGAATTCATTACGCCCATCACAATATCCACATCGGGGTTACATTGTTTTTGGAGATATTTGATGGCTTCGTCTACTTCGAATAGAGTGAGATCTTGACCCCCGCTGAAGTTCACGATCAAGCCGTTTGCATGCTCCAAAGATACGGATTCGAGTAACGGGTGGTTTAACGCTTGATCGATCGCTTCGATTGCCTTGTTTTCACCTTTCCCTTGCCCCATCGACATCAAGGCACCGCCACCCATCAAGAGCATGCGCCGAACGTGAGCGAAATCCACATTGATCAAACCGGTCTGGGTAATCAATTCGGTGATTCCTTGTATCGCTTGACGGAGGACATCATCAGCCATGTGAAAAGCCACCGTGATTGGTTGCCCTTTCGGAACAACATACAAGAGACGATCGTTGGGGATTGTGATCAGGGTATGGGTATGCTGGTTTAACTGGGCTAATCCTTCTGAAGCATTTTGTTGGCGGCGGCCTAGCTCAAATGAAAAGGGCGTTGTGACGACTGCAATGGTCACAATCCCCAAATAGCGTGCGATTTCAGCTACAACTGGAATGGCACCGCTACCGGTTCCGCCACCCATTCCAGCCGTCAAGAAAACCATATCTGCGCCTTGTAGAATGTCCGCAATCTCACGGGCGCTTTCCTTCGCTGCTGCTCGACCAACTTCTGGCTTGCCGCCGGCGCCTAGTCCCCGCGTGATGCTAGGCCCCAATTGAATTTTATGTGGAGCGGGATTTTGGCTGAGGGCTTGGAAATCGGTGTTAGCTGCAATAAAATCCACACCATGTATCCCAAATTCGATCATGCGCGCGATGGCATTTCCTCCTCCGCCACCTAATCCCATAACCTTAATAACTGGTCTGTAGATCTCCCAAGCTTTAGACTCCTGACTTGTTTGGGAAGCAATGGCAGTTAAATTAGTCATTTCGTTCATAGCGCCTCCAAAGATGGGTCAATCGAAAGAGATGCAACCCTTGTGCCATCAATTTCAATCGGATGAAGAATGCAGGAGTGACTCACAAGTTCCTCGACCTCTATTTCCGTGAGATGAATGCTGTCCGCGGGATACCAAACATGCTCTGCGGGGTAGGCTTCTGGCAGACTAAAAACAAGTTTGGGTTGGTATTGAATTAATAAAGGCTGTAAATTCTCCAATAATTGGTGTAACTGATCGGCGGCAAGCTTTGGCAATAAAAGGGCATGAGAGTTTGAATGAGACTTCACATCAGATTTGTCTTGATTGAACCCCTGTCTCTTAACTTTTTCAGCAACCATCCCAGGTTGACCATTCGATTGATACCATATTCTGGGGTCGTTTTCTGGGTCGTCATTTGCTAGGCAATAAAAATTTATGCACAAAATCTCTTCTGCCAAAGGTTCGTAAACTTCCCCCTCGACCTCGATGATCTCGTTCACACGGGTATCTAGTAAGCGATGAACGGCACATAATGTCCGTTTCTGAACCTCTGCCACCGAAAGACACAGCGGCTTCTCCAACGGGTCATCTAGGAGGATGATGGGTAAAGATTTGCCTAAAGTCGCTTTGGCTATGGTTTGATACCAATCAGCGATATACAATCCGCGGTGATTGTGAGAATTGAGGGAGGCTTGAAAGGGTTTGATCTCTGGATAACGTTCTTGTCCACCAGCTCCCCAGGTCAAGGGTTTTCCCGGCTCGTAGAGGTGCACATAGGCTGATAAAATCAAGCGATCGATCAACCAATTGTGTTTGCGACGTACCAAGCTCTCTAGCGCTAGGCGTAGAAATGCGGTGTCCCAAAACTCTCTGGCGACCTCTAAGGTTGGAAAAATGGGATGAAGATTATACTTAACTAGGATC
Source organism: Anaerolineales bacterium (assembly GCA_026415275.1). Classification (GTDB taxonomy): domain Bacteria; phylum Chloroflexota; class Anaerolineae; order Anaerolineales; family UBA4823; genus NAK19. The sequence continues at coordinate 3,399 of JAOAHK010000067.1, read as the reverse complement.
TCAGCATAAGGGAGGAAAAGGTCAACGAAATGTTNGACTAGGTTTCCCCTTATCCAATCCTTTGGACCCCAAAATGAACTTGTGTTTGGTCGCTCAAAAAGCTGGAGATACTTGATTCCCCAAGAAGAATAGGTTCTGACCAAAAGCTCGAACTCTGGAGAGGGCTTTTGCCCAATTGGTACTTGAGAGAAACGAATAATCGGCGAGATTCCGTTTTCAAGTAAGGCTTGGATGAAGGGCTCTGGAATCGCAATGCGCCTATCGCCGCTGAGGACAAGCCAACTCACTCCTAGAGATGAAAGTTCAGGCAGCCATCGTTCTTGCTCTTTTCGATGATAGTGTCGATCATTTGGGAAGTAAAACAAGCCGAGTTTCGTTCTTGAGATCATGGTCAGTTTGTTCTTAATAAAAGATCTTTGAATGATACTAAACGGACTCATGCAAGAAATGTACCAGTCAGAACCCAATATATGGCACAGAAACTCAAACGGATACCCATATATACAGGTTGTGTTATAATTTAACCAACTGGGGCGCAAGTCTGTCCATCATAGGCGAATTGGATGAGAATTGACAAGCAGATCCTTAACCGCTACCTTTCTCTAATATTGATCTTTTTTTGTCTCTCTTGCACCCAAGCCAGCGACGAGCCTTCGCCTCTAAAGGGAACGTATTCGCTTCATTCAAATTTCAGGACGTTTTATGACAGATTAGGGGGTGTCAGCCGTCTCGGTCCAGCCATCTCACCGCTCATTGAGAAGGGTGACAAACAATATCAGTACACGACCGCAGTGTTGATGGAGTATGACCGCACTTCAGGGCAAGTACAACTATCGCCACTGGGTTATGAGTTTGGCTTTCGTTCCGTCACCGTCGGAGCGGGGGACGCAAGTAGGCCCAAGATTTACCCTTTGTTTGAAAAAATATATACTGAGATGGGGGGCGAAGAAATTATCGGACCTCCGCTGGCTGATGTACGCTACAATGAGCAATTGGGACGATATGAACAATATTTCGAACGGGCGGGTTTTTATATTCTCGAAGGAGATGTCTCTCAAACAGTCTATCTCTTATCCTATGGAGCATGGAAGTGCCGTCAGAGTTGCACCTATCCCGTGCCTGAAAATAGCCGAATTGACCTTCCGACCATCAAAGCGGAGCCGATGATTGCTTTTGTCTATCGTTACGGAGTCGAATTCAGCGGTTTTGCTTTATCTGAACCCTATTTAGCTGAAGATGGATTGGTGGAACAGATTTATGAAAATGTTGTCCTAGCATTTAATCCAGAACATCCAGAACAAGTAAATTTGAGACCTTTACCTCAGATATTGCAAATCCCCACGGATCCGTTTGAGCTGCGTCAGTCTGTTCCGGGTTATGAATGGGTGAGTGTGGAACAGGATCAAGGCTTTCTCGTGCCGGAACGATTTTGGGAATATCTGCAAGCTCACGGGGGATTAGAACTTTCTGGACCTCCCCAGACCAAAGCGCACAACTTGAGCGAAGGACTTCAGCGGCAGTGTTTTGTCAAATTTTGCATCGAAGATCAAATCGATCTTTATGGCAACCGCGTTGTACGCCTGTCCAAATTGGGTGAGGAGTATCGAAGACAGAAAATGCAAACGGTTGAGAATTTTGGGCAATCGTTTGAGCTAAATCAAATTACTCTGCGACCATATGAGAGTCGACCGATGGTTTCTCCCGACCACAAGCAAGAGATTGGTGTTCGAGTGTACTCTGCCAATCAACCCCTGGAGGGTATTTCACCCGAATTGATCCTAACATACCCTGATGGGAGAGAAGAGAAACTCACCATGCCACCTACCGACGCAGAGGGGAAGACACAACTTGAGCTCCCGCCAGTTCAAGCTGAAAATGGCACTCTGATCCCCTATCGCGTATGTGTACAGGATCGTCGCAAACAGCGATTTTGTGTTCAGGATAGCTTTTTGATTTGGAAGACAGAAGAGTTGCAGCGGCAAAATGTCCAATATCTGCCTGCGATCTTTAATTGGCTCGAGAAAGCCTATCAAATCTTTTTGCCATTGATTACCCGTTAGACCAATCGGTTATACTTTGTTTGTGAATAGAATTCATCTGCAGAGGTTTCTGACGCTATCGCTTGGGTTTTGTCTATTTGGTGCCTTCATCACTGCTTGCGGACAAACCGCTGAAAGTGTTGAACCCCCTTCGCTGCAGCCTTTTCCACTTGCCCCTGAGATGGAATCCTATTATCGAGAAGTGGGTGGGGAAGAGGTACTTGGTGCGTTGATCTCTCCGCGTCTAGAAGAAGGGAATTATGTTTATCAATACACGGTCAATGCACTTATGTTTCGCACAAAGGGGGTGGGTGCTGAGCGTGAAGTTGGCTTTGTCCCGATCGGGTTGGATTTAAGTTTGCCCTCACTTGGGACAAGAAATGACGGGAGCAGGATCTCGGCCTTCCCAATTCACCAGGAGTTTCTCCCCCTATATGAAAAATTAGGAAGCGAGCGGGTTGGGTCAGCCCTCAGCGGGTTGCGTTACAACCCGCGCCAAGGACGGTATGAGCAGTTCTTTGAGGGGGTGGGGATGTATCGTCTAGAAACTGATCCTCCTGGAAGGGCAAAACTGATGGCTTATGGGGTTTGGAAATGCGGTATGGCATGTCTTTATCCTGTACCAGCTCAGGCGGAAGTGATTCCACCGAAGCGATTAGATCCTCGAGTTGTCTCTTTGGTCGAGCGGTTAGGTGTGGACTTGACAGGTTTTCCCCTTTCGCCTGCGATCCAGGGACCCGACGGCAAAGATATCGTAATCTTTGAAAATGTCGTCATAGAGGTACCATCTGTCGGAAAGGATGGGGTGAAACTGCTTCCGTTACCACAAAGGTTAGGAATTTTGGCTGAGGGTATGGTTGCCAACCATGAAAACGACCAAAAAATTTTTTTGTCTTTGCATGGCGATAAGGGTCATCACATCTGGCGATCGTTTATGAGTTACATTGACGCTCATGGTGGACTGGAACTTATTGGGTTGCCAATAGGTGAACCCATTGAATGGGAGCAGGGTAGTATTCGCCAATGTTTTGAAAACTTGTGTCTGCTTGAAGACCGTCAAATAGAAGGGGTGTATCGGATACGTCCAAGCCCTCTGGGTTTTGAGTATGCCTCACTTTACTTTCCGTCGGAGTATGTGGCAGAAGATCAATCGAGCTTATCCCTTCTAGATGAACCCTCAGCGACTCTGGAAGCAGACGGTGCCAGCAACAATCTGAATCAAGAAATTATCTTAGAAATACTTGAATCCAGGCCTTTCGTAGATCAGCAGACACATCAGGAGATTGGGGTCATTGTGCGCATTGGAGGACGGTTGGCAACGGGTGTCCGCCCTGTTTTATACCTGTCTCTTATACACATC
>JAOAHK010000066.1 GCA_026415275.1 Anaerolineales bacterium | reverse complement strand
GCAATTACCAACGCTGTGTGGATAACGGTTACCCCATCACTTATGAAGAAACCCTAGACCTGCCTGGCGGGCGGCGCACTTGGTTGACGACCTTAACCCCTGTCGTTCAGGACAATCACATCAAATATATTGTCGGTGCCGGCACAGACATCACCGAGCAAAAAGCTGCCCAAGAGATCATCCGTCAGAGCGAAGAACGCTACCGAACGCTGTTTGAGAACATGATCGAGGGCTTTGCGTTGCATGAGATGATCTGGGATGAGCGTGGCACACCAGTCGATTATCGCTTCCTGGAGGTTAACCCGGCTTTTGAACGCTTGACCGGCCTAAGGGCTGAACAAGTGATTGGCAAAACCGTCCGCCAACTCTTGCCCGATTTGGAAGCGACCTGGATCGAACGCTATGGTGAAGTTGCCCGCACAGGTCAATCTGCGGTTTTTGAAGCATATAGCACACCTTTATCCCGATGGTACGAGGTCAGCGCCTTTTCCCCAAAGCCTGGCTTTTTTGCCGCCGTCTTCACGGATATCACGCAGCGCAAGCAGTGGGAAGCTGAGCGCGAACGATTGATTCAAGACCTGCAACGCAAAAACAGCGAGTTGAGCCAGTTCACCTATACCGTTTCTCATGACCTCAAAAGTCCTCTGATTACCATTTTGGGCTTCCTCACCTTTGTCGAACAGAGCCTTGAGCAAGGGAATCTGGACCAAGCCAAAGCCGATTTGCAGCGCATCCATTTTGCGGCAGAAAAGATGCAAGCTCTCTTGGAAGGGCTGTTAGAGCTTTCCCGCATCGGGCGTGTGATCAATCCTCCAACTCAATTTCCATTTGGGGAAGTGGTTATGGAAGCGGTACAATTGCTGATGGGCAACATTCGCCATCAAGGGCGTATCGTTGAGTTTGAGATCGCCCCAAACCTGCCTGTGGTGTATGGCGATCGTGCCCGCTTGCTACAAGTAATGCAGAACCTGCTCGATAACGCTCTGAAATACATGGGCGAGCAATCTCGGCCGCGCATTGAAATTGGCTGGCGCGAGGTTGCCAATGAACTCCAATTTTATGTGCGCGATAACGGCATTGGCATTGAGCCTGTCCATCAGGAGAAGGTCTTCGGTTTGTTTGAGAAGCTTGACCCACGTGCCGAAGGGTACGGCGTCGGTCTTGCACTGGTTAAGCGCATCATCGAAGTGCATCGTGGCCGCGTTTGGGTCGAATCGGAGGGGGAGGGCAAGGGTTGTACCTTCTGGTTCACCCTGCCTAAAGCGCCATAGAGAGTATTCAGGAGGTAATTCTATTGAGCCATCCCGAACCTGTTCATGTTTTGTTAGTGGAGGACAACCCCGACCATGCTGAACTTCTCCGCCGCCTCTTTGAGTCTTACTTGATTAAAAACACCTTCAATCAAGTCGAGGATGGCGAGCAGGCGCTGGCTTACCTCAATCGCCTGGGAATATATGCGGATGAAACGCTTTATCCCTATCCCGACCTGATTTTGCTCGACCTGCGCTTGCCCAAAGTGGATGGCTTTGAAGTGCTAAAGCAAATTAAGTCCTCTTCCAAGCATCGGCATCTGGTGGTGGTCATCCTGACCTCCAGCCAAGATGAGCAGGATATTCAACGTGCCTATCAGGCGTATGCTAACAGTTATTTAGTCAAACCTTTCCGTGCTGATGAGTTTATGGATGTTTTGCGCTACGTTGGCTTGTATTGGTTGAAGTGGAATGTATATGCTAAAGCGACCATGTAATCTGTGCAGAGGTCGGATGTGTCTGTCTGGCTTCGAATCCCTCACCCCTGTCCTCTCCTTTTGGGAGGGGGGTGTGAGCCCTTCTCTTTTATCGGGGGAAGGGCTGGGGATGGGGGTCTTTTCCTGCGCGTTGACCTCAACCTTAATCAATTCCCCCAACCCCCACCTTTCAGGGTGCACTCCCTTCTCCTTCCGGGAGAGGGGCTGGAGGTGAGGGCATCGGACGGCAGACGCCCCTGTCCGCCAATGGCTTGCAGACGAGGACGCTTGCGAATCCGCTCTTGCCCCCTCACTGCAAGTTAATGTGAGAGTCTTTCTCTAAGATGTCTTACCGCGTTGGACATGACAGGAGGCTATTGCTTGAAATAACGGGAGACTATCGTTCAATATAACCGGAGAACATCCGCAGCTTATCGATAGATTTGGAAAAGAGCATACGCGCTCAGTCTACTTATCGGAGGTTCTTTTGGAAGGAAAACGCTTGACTATCCTCATGGTCGAAGATAACTTTGACCACATTGAGCTTGCCCGCCGTGCGTTTGAGTTCGCCTGCAGCGGCGACCAATTCTTTGCTTGTTGCACCGTCAAGGAGACTTTGGAATGGTTGCAAAACCATCAAGCCGATGTGATCATTGCTGACCTGCACCTGCCCGATGGCAGCGGTTTGGAGCTCCTTGAGCATCCTGCGATCAACGGTAATCTCCCAGCCGTGATCATCACCAATCAGGGTGATGAAGCGCGCGCTGTGCAAGCGATTCAACGTGGTGCTTTAGATTACCTGGTCAAGGGGGCAGAAACTTTTCTACGCATTCCTTTGGTAGCCCATCGCGTGTATGAGCAATGGCGGGTGATTGAGGCGAAAAAAGAAGCCGAGGAGAAACTGCGCCAACATGAAATCTTGTTAAATGGGATTCTGCAAGGCACACGCGATGGCTATCTTCTCATCGATGTCGGTGGAAAATTCCTAGAGGTCAACCGCGCCTATGCCAACTTGCTGGGCTATTCGCCCGAAGAATTGATTGGCAAGACCATAGCTGATGTTGAAGCTGTGCAAACCGCCGAGCAAATTGCCGCCATTGTTGAAACCATCCGTCATCAGGGCTCCGCCTTGTTTGAAACCCTTCATCGCCACCGTGATGGGCATCTAATCGATGTGGAAGTGAGTATGACCTACTTACCAGAACAGGGTGGCAGAATGGTGGCTTTTGTGCGCGACGTGAGCGAACGGATCGCCATGCAAAATGCCCTCCGCCAAGCCAAGGATCACATCGAACGCCAACTCGGAGAGATGACCATCCTGCGCAATATCGACCTTGCCATCACTGCTCATCATGATAGCCAAAAAATCATCCAAATTCTTTTAGAACAAGTCAGTCAACTGCAGGGTATCCTTGGTGCATGTTTACTGATCCGGAATAGCCATGAGTCGAGTTGGAGACTTCAAGCTTCTCTGCCTAAAGGAGTGGATTGTCAAACTGACCATTTACCCTATTGGCTGCAAGTAGAATTGGAGCAACTTGTGCTCCACAGTCAACCGCGCTTTGTGCAACTTGATTCCTCCGCAACCAGCGCTTTACCCGCACTCTTTTCAACCTGCGCTTCACTTGCCATATTACCCTTAATCAAACATCAGCAACTCTCTGGCAGCATGCTCCTCTTTGCTGCTCCCGCAAATTTTTTTGATGCAGAATGGAGTGATTTTGCGAAAGCAATTGCTACTCAAACCACAATCGGCTTAGAGAACGCCCATCTGTATGAAGCGTTATCCCAGAAGCACCAAGAGTTACTGGAAGCCTACCAGGCGACATTGGAAGCTTGGTCGCGCACCTTAGAAATTCGCGACAAGGACACGCAAGGGCACACGCACCGCGTCGTAGAGATCAGCCTCAAGTTGGCCCAAGCGTTTGGCTTGGCGGAAGAAGAGCTAGAAGTTCTTCGCCGCGGGGCAATGCTGCATGACATTGGAAAAATTCAGGTTCCTGATACAATTTTATTGAAACCCAGTAAACTCGATGAAAGCGAATGGGAAATTATGCGCCAGCACCCCCTATACGCGCGGGAAATGATTCAGGGCATTCGCATCCTTGAGGAAGCTGTGGATATTCCTCTTTACCATCACGAACGCTGGGATGGAGAGGGATACCCATACGGTTTGAAAGGGGAAGAGATTCCGTTCAGTGCCCGCCTCTTTGCCGTAGCCGATGTGTGGGACGCATTGACCTCCGACTGCCCCTACCGCCCAGCCTGGACAAAAGAAGCAGCAGTAGAATACATCAGGAAGCAAGCAGGGTTCCAATTCGACCCCCGGGTTGTCGAAGTCTTTTTGCGTTTGCTTGAGGCAGGAGAAATTTCATGACCTCACCCATTGTCCTTTTGGTGGTAGAAGATGATCCCGATCATGTTGAGCTTTTGCGCCGCGCTTTAGCCAGTCATCGCTGTCCGTTTGAAATCGTCTGGATGGACACGGTTCGCGCCGCCCAACAATGGCTGGCGCAGAACACGCCTGACTTGCTGCTCACCGACTTATATCTTCCCGATGGCTCGGGCAAGGTGTTTCTCCAGAATAACGAAAACCTCCTCCCCTACCCAGTGATCATTCAAACTGCTCACGGAGATGAGCAAAAAGCTGTGGAGATGATCAAGGCAGGGGCGTTCGATTATCTGCCCAAGCGCTTTGACCTATTTCGCGAGTTGCCTTATGTGCTGGAACATGCAGTAGAGGAATGGCGCCATCAGCGCGAACGACAAGAGATGGAAGCGCGCTTGCAGGCGGGACAGTCGATCTTTCAAGCGATTTTTGAAAACGCTCCTGTGGGCTTGCTTTACTTCGATGAAAAGGGAGTGGTTCAGGCGGTCAATCCGCAACTGGCGCATTTAGTAGGAATGCCCAGCGAAGCTCTGCTCGGCTTGGAATTGCTGAATGTGCCTTATGAACCAATTGCCAGTGCAGTGCAGCGAGCACTCGAAGGAGAGAAAATTTCCCAACAAGTGGATTTCCGCATCCAGCCCTACCAGCGTGGGCTTGCCATCCGCAGCCACCTCTCGCCGGTGCAACTACCCGATGGGCGGGTGATCGGCGGAGTGGCAATCTTGGAGGATATCACGGCTGAAAAAAACGATCAGGATTTGCAGCAAGCCTTATTTGAGATCGCCAGCTTGGCCAACCAGGCTCGAACTGCTGAGAGTCTCTATGCTGGTATTCATCAAATCGTGCGCAAGGTATTACCTGCCGAGAACTTTTACATTGCTTTATGGGATAGGAAAACGCGGCGTTTGTCTTTCCCCTATTGGGTCGATCAATATGACCCAAATCCGGGCGTAGTCCCGCTTGCGAAGGGGTTGACCGAATACGTTTTGCGTTCGGGTCGGACGCTCCTTGCGGAGAATGAACTCTGTGAGGAGATGGAAAAACGGGGTGAGATCGACCGCCTAGGCACTCCGAGCGAGGCATGGTTGGGTGCGCCCCTCAAAGACCGCGCTGGCAGGGTGTTTGGCGCAGTGGTGATCCAATCTTACGATCCACAGGTGCGTTACAACTTACACCAAGTCAATGTGATGGAATACATTGCAATCCAAATCGGTCAGGTACTACAACGTTTCCAGACTGAAGAAAAAGAACGGTATCAGCGAAAATTAGCCGAGGCAATTCTGGATGCAACGACGGTTCTCACCCAAAGCCTGGATGTGGAACAGGTTTTTCAGCGTATTCTTCACCACCTCTACAATCTTATCCGCTACGACAATTGCCGCATCACATTAATTGAAGGGGAATGGGTTCAGGTAGTAGCGGAAAAGGGCATACCCCTGCCGCAGACGGAAGAAACACAAAAAATGCGCTGGCGGGATTTTGCTACCTTCAGCCAGATCTATAATAGCGGTTCCCCTTTGTTAATCCCCAATGTTCAAGAATACCCGAAATGGGTTAGATTTCGTGGATTGGAGTGGATCCGCACCTATTTAGGTTTGCCCCTAACCGTCAAAGGGCGGGTGATTGGCTTTCTAAACTTGGCGTTTCGCAATATCCTTGATATGGATCTCGCCCATGCGCGGCCGCTCATGGCTTTTGCTAACTTGGCGGGTCAAGCCATTGAAAACGCCCGTCTTTACCAACAAGCGCAAGAGTTAGCCATTCACGACGAGCTCACGGGCATTTATAACCGCCGTGGGTTGAACATCCTCGCCCAGCGCGAATTTGAGCGTTCTGTCCGCTATCAACGCCCACTGAGTGCACTGTTCAGCGATATTGACGCCTTTAAAGCCTTCAATGATCGCTACTCTTATGCAGTTGGTGATCAAGTTCTGAAAGGCGTGGCGGGGTGCTTAAAAAGCAACTTGCGCGAATTTGATGTTTTAGCTCGCTTCGGGGGCGATGAATTTGTCGCCGTCCTCCCCGAAGCCCAAGAGAAAGAAGCTGTCTCTATTGTGCACCGTCTCAACCATGCCATACAGACGTTAAGAGTCCCCTACAACGAGGGCGAAGTGTCAGTATCGCTCAGCTTCGGTGTGACACAGCGCGTCGAGAGCGATCGTTCGTGGGATGAACTGCTCGACCGGGCTTCCGAAGCCTTGCGTCGTGCCAAGCAAGCTGGCATACCGTTTGCTGTCGCGTGAAAAGATGATAGAGATCGCGGTTCTACTTCCTTTGATCAATAATGCCACACTCTTGTTGGCATTGGGGATGTTGTATGGACTAATTGACAGCCGTCGGCGTGGGACAAACGAAGCAACGAAACAGTTATTCAGTGGGGTAATTTTGGGCTTAATGACCATTGTGGTTATGCTCAACGCGCTTAAACTGGCCGACGGGGTAATCTTTGACACTCGTTCGGTTTTGCTTAGTCTTTCTGGTTTGTTCTTTGGCACTTTACCGACCTTGATAGCGATGTTCATTGCTTCGGCTTTTCGGCTATCTCAAGGAGGATCAGGGGCTTGGACGGGTGTATATGTGATTTTCGCCACTGGATTCATTGGCATCCTATGGCGACACTTTCGTCCCCTCACAGCAAACAAACCATCTCTAGCTAAAGTGTACCTGTTTGGGGTCTTGGTGCACGCGGTTATGCTTTTGTTGATGTTCACATTGCCAGTCAACCTATCTAAAGTCGTGTTACCCCAGATCGCAATCCCCGTTCTTAGTATTTACCCATTGGCAACAGCGCTGTTAGGATGGCTTATGAGCACACAAGAAGCGCGCTATCGAATGGAAGAGCACCTTCGCGAAAGCGAAGCTAGGTATCGTAGCTTGTTTGCCAATAACCATGCTGTGATGCTTCTCATTGATCCCCAAAACGGACAGATTGTAGATGCCAACCCAGCCGCTGAGCAATTCTATGGTTGGTCGCGTGATGAGCTGGTGAGGATGAAAATTACCCAAATCAATACGCTCTCCGAAGAAGAAGTCAAAGTGGAGATGGAAAAAGCCAAAGCCCAACAGCGCAGTCATTTTCTTTTCAAACACCGTTTAGCGAATGGGAAGATCTGCCACGTGGAGGTCTATAGCGGTCCCATCAACGTTGGTGGACGATCGTTGCTCTATTCCATCGTGCACGATGTTACGCAACGGGTTGAGGCGGAACGGGAACGCATCTTGCTAGCAGAGGTGCTCACCGCAAGTCTGAATGAAATCTATTTGTTTGATGCCCAAAGCTTGCGTTTTCAATATGTCAATGAAGGAGCACTAAGGAATTTGCAGATGACGGCTGAGCAAGTTAAGCGACTTACGCCTTTAGACCTCAAGCCTGAATTTACCCCAGAGGGATTCGCCCAACTCCTTGCACCCTTGCGTACGGGTGAGCAACCGAAGATCGTCTTTGAGACCGTCCATCGCCGTGCAGACGGCTCGCTCTATCCCGTTGAAGTTCATTTGCAATATTTTCGTCAACAGGGTTTGTTCTTGGCTGTGATCAATGACATCACTGAGCGACTGAAGAAAGATGAAACCCTGCGAAAGCGCCTGCGGGAGTTAGAGGCACTCTCCAAACTTTCTGCTGCCTTACGCAAAGCCGAGACAACGGATGAGCTTCTTCCACTCTTCTTAGAGGAAACTTTACAAGTGTTTGATAGCCCAAGCGGAGCGGTTTGGTTGTTTGAGCCAAACCACCAAATTCTGCGAAATGTAATTGGACGAGGCTGGTTTACTGAATTAGGCGGGAATGCCCACGAGTGGGGTAGGAAATTATTGGATCAACTTACCCAAAAAGGACAGCCTTTCCAACAGATCATCTACCTAACCGAAGAGCAGGTGAAGGCTATCGGCAATGGAAACATACCTAGCGGGTGGGGAAGCGCTTGCTGTCCTCTACAAACTGCCAGCGAATTNTTAGGTTTCCTCATGATTGCTGTGCCTTCTCAATGTCATTTATCCGATGAAGAGAGCCGACTTCTGACGGCGATCTCGGAGATTGCTTCTTCAGCGTTGCATCGCATGAAGTTGCATGAGGAAACTCTGAAACGGTTAAGGCAATTACAATCCTTGCGGGCGATTGATCAAGCAATAACCTCGCTTTTTGACCTGAATCTTACCTTAGATGTCGTATGTACCCAGGCAATGGCTCAATTGGATGCCGATGCAGTGGGTATCAGGATTTACTACCCTAGTGAGTATGTCCTCCGAAGTGCTGCAGGATGTGGTTTTCGCAGCCAAAGTTATTTCCAAAGTCAAGTTAGGCTTGGAGAAGGGATTGTCGGTAGGATAGCCAGCGAGAGAACATTGTTCCATGAAACAAACATTTCGCTTATGGATTTCCAATTTGTTCCCCAACAGCTTTTTAAAGGGGAGGGATTTATCGCGTATGCTGCTGTGCCTTTGATTGCCAAGGGCAAGCTCAAGGGGGTTATGGAAGCCTTTCACCGTTCGGCATTCCAGCACACAAACGAATGGTTAGACACCTTGCAATCTTATGCCATACAAGCTGCGATAGCAATGGACAATCTCCAGATGTTTGATCATCTGCAACAATTAAACGCTGAGCTACTCTACGCTTATGATGCAACGATTGAGGGGTGGTCAAAAGCGCTAGACCTCAAAGATAAAGAGACCGAAGGGCATTCTCTGCGCGTGGTTGAATGGACACTCAAGTTAGCTCAGATGATGGGAGTGAAGGAGGAGGAGCTCGTTCATCTCCGCCGCGGGGCACTTCTTCACGATATCGGTAAAATGGGTATCCCTGATGCGATCTTGCTCAAACCAGGGCCGCTTGATGAAAGGGAATGGGAAATTATCAAACAACATCCGCAATACGCTTATGATTGGTTGTCTTCCATTTCCTATTTGCGTCCTGCCTTAGATATCCCCTTCTGTCATCATGAAAAATGGGATGGCAGTGGCTATCCGCGCGGGTTGAGGGGCAACGAAATCCCCCTTGCTGCCCGCATCTTCGCCGTGATTGATGTCTGGGATGCGCTTACTTCCGATCGACCCTATCGCAAA
>JAOAHK010000065.1 GCA_026415275.1 Anaerolineales bacterium | reverse complement strand
GTATGCTCTAGCTCGCCACGCCGATTAACCACCCAATAGTCAAATTCGCATAGGTGTTCCATCTCCCACTGAGCGGTGTCCAAGCGGCGGCGCAGCTCTTCTTCCTCTTCTGTGGAGCGGCTTTCCAGCCGCTGGGCAACTTCCCCTAAATCTTCAGCGCTGAGAAAAATCAACACCGCTTGGGGGAACTGTTGACGCAGGGTAAGGGCGCCTTGCACGTCCACCCGCAGGATGACATCCTTGCCGCTGGCGAGGGCGTCCATCACCTGCTGACGGGGGACGCCTTTGTATTCACCGTAGACCACAGCGTGTTCGATCAGCTCGTCATGAGCAATCATCTCTTCAAAGCGCTGACGGGTGACAAAAAAATAATCCACCCCTTCGACTTCATTAGGGCGTTTGGGGCGGCTGGTGGCGGTAACCACAAAATAGATCGGCAAACCGCGCTTTTGCAAGGCTTTGATCACACTGTCCTTGCCAGCTCCTGAGGTGCCGGAGATCACAATCAACAATGGTTCACGTTGTGAATGCATTGGCAAACTTCTCTCAACCTGATTATAATTTCAAAATCCCGAACAAGCGGATTGAACCTGCGGAAAGTTGGCAACTCTCTGTCAAATTGTTCTGCGAGCGTGGAGGTGAAAAGATGCCTTATTATCCCTATCGGTGTTTGGATTGTCATAAGCGTTTTGAAATTTTTCTCAGTTACAGTGAATATGGTATCCGCCCAGTTGCCTGTCCGTTTTGTCATAGTTCAAACGTACAGCGGCGCATCACGCGGGTGCGCATCGCCAAATCGGAAGAAAGCCGTCTAGAGGAACTGGCTGATCCGAGCATGCTGGCTGGTCTGGAAGATGATCCCAAGGCGTTGGGCAGAATGATGCGCCGCATGGGAGATGAATTGGGCGAAGAGCTGCCACCGGAGTTTGATGAGGTCGTTGACCGACTCGAAGCCGGGCAAAGCCCAGAGGAAATCGAAAAAGCCCTGCCCGATCTGGCTGGGCCAGAAGACGGCGATGGCGGCGCCGATTTCGACGAATTCTAAGCCTTTTGCAAGCGGGCTAAGGCAACACGGCGTAGCTCTGCTTGAACTTTGTTAAATGGCATTGCAGCGTTTATGATGACCCATCGCTTAGGCTGTTGGTGTGCCATCTCCAAATAGCNGTTGCGCACACGCCAGTAAAACTCCAATTCATAAGTATCGAGGCGGTTGATTTCTCCCCCCTGGGCGCGGCGGCGCAAACCAATTTCTACATCCAAATCCAATAAGAAAGTCAGGTGGGGTTGTAAGCCGCCGGTGGCGAATTCCACCAAGGCGCGCACCTGTTCCATGGGGATCAAGCGATAGCCATAGCCTTGGTAAGCCAGCGTTGAGTCAGCATAACGGTCACAAACCACAACCCCCCCGCGCGCCAAATGGGGGCGGATAACTTCCTCCACCAACTGGGCGCGCGAAGCCTGAAAGAGCAAAATCTCAGTGCGCAGTTGCATGGCAGTGTTTGCGCGATTGGCAAGGATGGCGCGAATTTGCTCACCAATTGCTGTGCCACCTGGCTCACGCGTCAATAGAACATCATAGCCTTTTTTATCGAGAAAATCGGCTAGGGCTTGACTTTGGGAGGTCTTACCGCACCCCTCGGAGCCCTCAAGGGTAATGAATGTTCCTCTTTCACTAATCATCGATTTCCCAAATTGCAGAGGCGTGCTCCTACGCACATAGCAGATGGAGGTATCCGTCCTCTAACACCCTCACCCGTCGACAAGCTCAGGGCAACACCCCCAGTCCCTCGCCCACAGGGCGAGGGGAGAACAAGTTGGAATCGCAGGCATCTGCACCTGCAAAATGGCGGATGGGATCGTCCGCCCACCGATGCCCTCACCCTTCGACAAGCTCAAGGCAACGCCCCCAGCCAGCCCCTCGCCCACAGGGCGAGGGGAGAACAGAGGATGCGTTGGTGTTGGATAATTGGCAGAACCGAAATAGTGCCCATGGTGAGATCATCCGTCGCGGAAAATGCGCACGCGGCGGTTGGGCTCCTTACCATAAGAATGCGAGACAAGATTGGCTTGGCGCGCCATCTGATGTTGCAAGCGGCGGATGGCAGCATTGGCAGGGGAAAGTTCCACCCAGCGTTCGCCGTTCAATACCGCTTCGATGGCGGCTTGCGTCTCGCGCAGGTAATCCATCTCGCCATTGTTTTGCCCGAAATCCACTTCCAGATTATATAAATCGGAGAGAAATTGCTGCATCTGATTAACTGTGTTGGCGCGCAGAACATGGATGGGCATATTGCGCCGCTCAGCGTCCACAATGGCATGTTGGCGCTTGCGGTAATAGGTGCGCAGGGTCACTAGTACATCGGCTTGAGAGGGTTCGCTGACCAGCACAGCCGGCACCCCGAGGCGGCGGGCAGCCTGCGAGAGACGGTTGCGCGCTACGCCATACGGATAGATGCGCAAGGTGGGCAAGCCATTGCGAGCACTCTCCTTCCCTTCTGCGGTTGCAGCCGGTTCGGCTTCTGGCGGTCGGCTGGGTTCAGGCTCATAGCCGTTATATTGCCGCCGATAGCCCTGTTGAGCGCTCGGACGACTGACAAATGGACGTGCTGGCGGCACTGCTTTCTCGATGTGGATTTCGCCAGCTTCGTCGCGCGAGCGAATCTCTGGCGGCAAGGGATAACCGCGCAACAACGCATCTACTGCCGCAGCGACATCCTGATGCACTGCCACACGGTCGCGGGTTTGGATTTCAATCAGGACATCGAAGGTCGGCGGCGAGCGCCGTTCCAGAACGGTTTTCTGCGTGCCACGCCGTCGCGCTTCCTCATCTGATAGTGTGACCGACTCAATGCCACCCACCAAGTCGGAAAGGGTGGGGTTAAGCAAGAGATTTTCCAAGGTGTTGCCATGTGCAGTGCCGATCAGTTGCACGCCGCGCTCGGCAATGGTGCGCGCCGCAGCCGCCTCCAACTCCCGCCCGATTTCATCGATGACGATCGCTTCGGGGTTGTGGTTTTCGACTGCTTCGATCATCACCTCATGTTGCAAAGAAGGTGTACTAACCTGCATCCGCCGTGCCCGCCCGACCGCTGGATGAGGGACATCGCCATCGCCGCCGATCTCGTTGGAGGTGTCCACGATCACCACCCGTTTGGTCTCAGCGAGGATGCGCGCTGCTTCGCGCAACATGGTGGTCTTGCCCACACCAGGGCGACCCAAGATCAGCAGGCTACGGCCGCTTTCGATCAGATCTTTGATGATGTCGGTGGTGCCATAAACTGCACGGCCGACACGGCAGGTGAGGCCGACAATATGCCCGCGGCGGTTGCGAATGGCCGAGATACGGTGTAAGGTGCGTTCGATGCCAGCGCGGTTGTCGGCGTCGAATTCACCGATCCGTTCCACCACATAGTCCAAGTCGGCGCGTTGGACTTCCTGCGAGCGCAGGATGATCTCGCGGTCGATAAAACGGGCGGTTGGCACCCGTCCCAAATCCAAAATTACCTCCAAAAGGTCATCACTGTGATTGGCTCTTTCCACCGCCTCAGCGATGGAAGGCGGCAAAACACTTAATAGAGCTTGTAAATCGTCAGTAATTTTCAATTGAGTCATACGCTACAAAGATTTCTCCATATTCACAAANGGCGCCGAAACCTCCGCTTGGCCGCTTTCCATCAGGGGGATGGCAAAGGGCTGCACAGCCCGCCGCGCAACGCTGAGGTGCTTGACCATCACCGCTTGCTGCGGACCAGGATTGGCGCCTAAACTTTCAAATACCGTTTCCAACCAAGCTTGATACGAGCGCACGCATACATAAACAGGACGCGCAAATCGATAAGGCACTTGCTGAAGGAGTTCGCTCCACACCGTATTCAGATTCTGAAGGTCGGGATGAAAGAGCGGTTGTACCCAGATGCCCCGTTGTCCGTAACGCAGATCTACATAAGCCAGCAAGGAGTCTTTCATCTGATAAACTAAACCGCGCAACGGTGTGGTTGGGGGTGGCTCAACTTGCTGCACCAGAGGCGGCACAATGTTATGATAAAGGTTCCGGATGGGGATCAGATCATTTTCAGCCGCCATGCGCCAGCCGCTGCTCTGAGCGCTGTTGGTTTTTGCTGTCTCTTTAGGCAACTGCCAAACGCGTTGGCGAGAATAAACCGCATAGCCCACTTGACGCAAAACTTCGTAGGCAGGCGATTGTTCGTCGAGATCTGCCAGAAAACGCAACGCGCCCCGCGCAGTAACCACCTGGGCGAAATGCTCGTGTAAGCCAGCCAGACTAACCGCGTTGATCGCTTGAGATGGCGTGAGGAAGAGCAGATGAGCCCAGGCATCACCACTGTTTTGGAAAGCTTGTCCGATCAGGGGCAAACCACCATTCCCTGTCTGATAGACGGCAGTGACCAAGCCACTCGCAGAGGTCAAGCTCGAAAGCATGGCACTTGGCATAGAAAGGGGACCGCGCGTCAGCACCCAGGCGCTATGCAAGTAAATGCATTCCCCTCGCCATCGGTGGAAGGCGAACAAATCACGCCAATCAAAAGGACGAATGCTCATCGCTAAAGAGTTGCCGAGCTCGCAAAAGGATGGCAACCTGCTGCAGCAACGGTCATTTTTGCGCGCTCGTTAGGCGCAAGAAGTACTGATGAAAACGCGGGTCACCAGTGAGTTCCGGGTGAAACGAGGTTGCCAACCAGTGACCTTGTTGTGCTGCGACAATGCGCCCATCCTCCAAGCGAGCTAACACTTGCACACCTTCACCCACGCTATCGATCAAGGGCGCGCGGATGAAGATCGCATGAAAGGGCACATCATCATCGCTAACTGCCTTGAGCGCTGGAACATCCAAATCAACCTCAAAACTGGCGACCTGACGGCCAAAAGCATTGCGCTCAACGGTGATGTCCATCAACTTCAATAGAGGTTGATCCCGATGAGCGTCTTTAGAAAGGAAAATCGCTCCTGCGCAAGTGCCCCATATTGGCTTTTGAAGTCCGAATTTCCGTAACGGTTCGATCAATCCAAAATCACTTGCCAGCTTGCCAAAGGTGGTCGATTCGCCGCCAGGCATGATCAGGCCATCCAAGCCATCTAGTTGTTCAGCAAGGCGCACTTCGACTGCTTCAACACCCAAGCGGCGCAGCATGGCGATGTGCTCGGCAAAATCTCCTTGTAAAGCAAGAACACCAATCCGTAATAGTTTACCAGCCACGTCCAGCAATCAACTCCGCTTCAGGGATAGATGAGATCTGTCGCCCAACCATCGGTTCACCTAGGTTGCGACTGACTTCGGCGAGAATGTAGGGGTCATTGTAGTGGGTGACTGCTTTGACAATCGCGGCAGCTCGTTTTGCTGGATCGCCAGACTTGAAGATGCCCGAACCGACAAAGACACCATCCATGCCCAGTTGCATCATCAGGGCAGCATCCGCAGGGGTAGCGATGCCACCTGCGGCAAAGTTCACCACCGGCAAGCGTCCCAAACTACGCGTTTCCATGACCAATTCATAGGGTGCGCCGATTTCTTTAGAGTAGGCCATCACTTCTTCTTCTGCCATGGTTTGCAGACGCCGAATTTCGCCCAACACAGCTCGCGCATGGCGCACGGCTTCGACCACATCGCCGGTGCCAGCTTCTCCTTTGGTGCGGATCATAGCAGCACCTTCGCCGATGCGACGCAGAGCTTCA
This sequence comes from Anaerolineales bacterium, assembly GCA_026415275.1. Classification (GTDB taxonomy): domain Bacteria; phylum Chloroflexota; class Anaerolineae; order Anaerolineales; family UBA4823; genus NAK19. The sequence continues at coordinate 3,508 of JAOAHK010000065.1, read as the reverse complement.
CCTAAATTGCGGCAGCCGCACACAAACGGCACCTTAAAGAGGTGTTTGTTAATGTGATGCGCTTCGTCGGCTGGCGTCAACACCTCGGATTCATCAATGTAGTCAATGCCGATGGCTTACAAAATTTGTGCTTCGACAAAATGACCAATGCGGCATTTTGCCATGACCGGGATGGAGACGGCATCCATAATCTTTAAGATCAATTCTGGATCACTCATGCGTGCCACGCCGCCGTGAGCGCGAATATCCGCCGGGACACGTTCCAGTGCCATCACCGCCACTGCACCGGCATCCTCGGCGATGCGGGCGTGTTCAGGTGTCACCACATCCATGATCACGCCGCCCTTGAGCATTTGGGCTAAGCCTTTTTTGACAGTAAATGTTGCTACTTGCTGTTCCATACCTTAAACCTCCAGAGTCTTACCGACTCAATATTTTACTCTTGATTTTTCTTCATTCTACCACTACCTGAATTGGCTGACAATCCTGTACATCGCTCCTTTGAAAACTGCTAAAGTTCGGTACCCCAGCAGGCTGCCTGATAGTCATCGAGCACAGCGCAGATCGAAGCCTCAATGATCCGATGCGGCAAGAGGGGTGGGCTAGGGTTTTGTCCAAACCCTGCCAGATGGGGGCAGTATTGCTGAAGCAAACCGATCGGGATGTGCTTGCCCTCAAGATTGCTCAGCAGTTTCTCCAAAGCGGTTTGGATGGACGAGTCGCTCCAATAGTAACGAATGCGGTCACTCAGGCTGAATTTGCGCTTGATGGCTTGTTCGGTTGGCGTTCCGCTGTAATAACTTTTCCAATAATGAGGATTTGCCAACATCGCCTGTTCGATTGCCGGCAAAAGATAAGACTGGTCTTCGGGGGGACAGAGATGTTCTTCGATATGAGCGAGGGCGAATATCGCCTGCCGAAAAGCGAAGGTCAGCGCCGGACCGACTTTGAGGATAGCGAAGTGATCACGGACTAGCGCACGCAGGTTCTCTCGCGTCTGATAATCGGTTGAGTGCGCTTCAAAGACTAACGATGGCTGTGTCTCGATCCAGCGGACTAAGGGTTGGGCATTTTGGGCTTGGTAATCAAAAATAAAATCATCGCCAAATTCCACGCCGGGCTGAACAACCAAGGCAATCACTTGCTCAAGTAAGTTCTCGAGGCCGGCTTTTCGGAAAGCAAATTGAACGGCAGAGAGGGTCTCTTGCACATTGGAGACATCTGTCACCGCTACGCCTTGCTCTTCTAAGGGTGATCCCCCTGGGGGAGGCACTTCGGAGCCGATCACGAAGCGCAGACGATGGCGCGTTTCTTGATGCGGGGCAGCTTGAATGGCTGCCAAAGCTAAGCGGGCTGTGCGTTCGGCAATGACTTCGAGGGGCAAAGGCGCGGTGGGATCGTCATCCCCTAAGGGCATGCTGGCATCGAGATGGATCTTTTGATAACCGGCTTGGACAGAACTGCGGACAAGCTGCTCGGCTTTTGTCATAGCTTGCTCTGCTTTCTCGCTTCGCCACGGGTAAGGTCCGAGATGGTCACCGCCCAGCAGAAGACGCTCCCTTGGGAAACCCTCTTGATCGGCGAGAAAGACGACATAATTCACAAAGTCTGCCGGTGTCATGCCGGTATAGCCGCCTTCTTGGTTGACTTGGTTACAAGTCGATTCGATGAGCAGGGGTTTTTCGTGGTGAGCGTAGGCGCGCATGGCGGTTCGCAAAACCCAGGGATGGGCAGAGCAGATCGAAGGGATGCCGAGGGCGATGCCGCGATGTTGGGCGGAAACCACTTCATCCAGAAACATACTGCAATGCCTCCTCGAGAGTGGGTTGGGCGTTCACCCCGCCGGCGGCACGGGTGGAGAGTGAACCGCAAGCAATGCCGAGTTCAAGGGATTTTTTCAAGGGAAAGCCCGCCAAATAGCCGTACAAAAAGCCAGCATCGAAAGAGTCTCCGGCGCCCACCGTATCTACGACGCGTACGGGCAGCGCCGGTGCGATAACGGTTTCGCCATCTCGGCGGGCAATAGCGCCGTCCTTGCCCCGTTTGACAACAACCAATGGACACCTCTGAACAAGCACATCCAACGCAATCGAAAGTTCAGAGGAGGCGGCGATAGCCAGAGCTTCTTGTTCGTTGGGCAAAAACACATCCACCAGCGCAAGCAAGTCAAGAATGCCCTCCCAGTTGTCGCTGGGATCCCAATTGGTATCAAGGGAGATCGTTACACCGAAGTTGTGGGCGCGGCGGAAGAGTGAGGGCAATCCTGGGCGCAAACGGCTCTGGAGAAAAATGCTACAAACATGAAGATGGCGCGCTTGAGCAAGCAAAGGGTCGGGAATTTGGTCGGCCGTGAGGGCATCGATGCACCCCAAATAGGTTAGGATGGCGCGGTCGCTGCCGCGATTCAAGATCACGCTCACGCCGGTTTTTTGTTGAGGGTGAAGGATGATGGAGGAAATATCTACACCGCGTTGGCGCAAAGCATCCTGCATAAACCTGCCCAGGGGATCGTCTCCCACCACACCAATCAAGGTAGTTTTGAGGCCCAGTCGAGCTGCGCCGCAAGCGAAGATCGCCGAGGAAGAACCGATGGTCATCTCGAAATCTTGCACCAACACTTCCTGCTGACCGAAGCGAGGTTCGAGATTGGGGTCGTTGAGAATAAGGTCAGGGTTAATTTCGCCGGGGATGAGAATGTCAATGGTTTTTTCTTTCATCTTGCGCCCTTAGGAGAGTATAAACCCAAAAAGACGAAAAAAAACTCTTGAAATTTAACGAATTTTATGGTTTAATATGAGCGATTACTATCGTTTATGATTTATTAATGAGCGATTATACCATAAGAGCGATTGGATATGAGCGATTTGGAAAATCTCTCCAATGTTGAACGTCAGGAACAGATCGTTCAACTGATCGCTCGCCAAAAGCGGGTTACGGTCAACGACCTGTGTGATGTCTTTTCGATCAGCAAGGCAACCGCAAGGCGGGATTTAGAGGTTCTAGCCAATCAAGGGAGAATCCAGCGGGTGCACGGCGGGGCGATTGTGGTTAGTTCCGCTCCTCCTGAAATGCCTATTCTTCAACGGCAGGATGAACAGGGAGAAGAGAAGAGGCAGATTGGGATTGCCGCAGCAAATTTAGTTTCAGATGGCTCAACGATTTTTCTTGGCAGTGGCAGTACTGTCCTCGAAGTAGCCAGAAATCTCCGCGAGCGGAAGAGCCTAACCGTAGTGACCAATTCCTTACCTGTGGTCAACATCTTATCGGATGTCCAAGATATCACATTGGTGGTCATTGGCGGTTTATTCCGCAGAAGCGAACTTTCTTTTATCGGTCATATTACAGAGTTAGCCTTGAAGGAAATTAATGTAGATCAAGTCATCATGGGTGCTCGTGCCATCAGCTTGACCCATGGCTTGACCAACGACTATTTACCTGAAACAATGACAGACCGGGCTATTATTCAAATTGGCAGAAAAGTAATTCTAGTCGTTGATCACACTAAATT
>JAOAHK010000064.1 GCA_026415275.1 Anaerolineales bacterium | reverse complement strand
GCTATACGTACGTTACACCAGAGAGGAATCTTAATAAAAGTTCGCAAGGGAGTTTATCGTTATGATCCTTCTGCGGCTCAGATGAGGGACTTGGAAATTTTTACTTCTGAGCAGAAAGAAGCAATCTTTCGCCGAGACAACTATCGGTGTGTAATTTGTGGTCGAGGACGAGAGGATGGTTACGAGATCCATGCCGATCACATTATTCCAAAAGATTTTGGGGGTAAGGCAGTCATCGAAAATGGACAAACTTTGTGTTCAATTCATAACTTTCGTAAAAAGAATTATAAGCAAACTGAAACTGGAAAGAGATTATTTATCCATTTGTACGAATTGGCGAGATCAATAGGTGATTTAGAAATGATGGATTTCTGTGAAGATGTCTTATCGGTTTATGAAAAGCATCGGATCAATGACCACATCGCGTGGAAATCAATTTCGGGAAAACAACAGGAAGAAGCACCATGACCACTTCTTCATCTAGAGACTTAACCAAAATCTCCCCCCTGCAATTTATCGAACGTGTGCGGCGTAACCATGCCCTTGAACATGCCACCTTGCATGTGCTTGCGCGTCGCAAGCCACATACGAGTATGGCGGGACAATCAGATTTCTTTGGCTTTTGGATTCTGGGCGATGTAAACCTTGATGAAGTGCAAGAATCCATTGCTGAAGCCTTGCAGCGCCTGCGCAGCGGTGAACAGGAGTTGGCAGTCCATCCTTTCTGTGGCACCAATCTTGCTGCAGCCGCTTTTTTGGGCGGTGCGGCGGCACTTTTTGCCTTTCTCGGTTCAGGAAAGCGTCTGCGCGATAAACTGGAACGCCTTCCCTTGGCGATTTCCCTAAGTGGCTTGAGCTTGCTGCTCGCTCGCCCGCTAGGCACTTGGTTACAGCTTAATTTGACCACTTCTGCCGAGGCCATGACGTTGGAAATCAGCGACATCCGCCCTGTGCGGCGTGGCTGGATGCGCGCCTACCGCATTTCAACTCGAGGCTAAGGTGGGAACGACGCCCAAACCCATTGTTTACCTTATCCAAGCTGAAGACGAGTTTGCTGCAACGCAGTTCATCGCCAACCTAGAGAGCAAAATAGGCGATGCAGGGATGGCAGCCCTAAACGTTCAACGCTTGGATGGTAGGAACATCACTTTGGACACCTTGCGCGACACTGCCTTGGTGCTTCCCTTCTTTGGCGGTCGCCGCTTGGTCATCCTTGAAAATCCCCTAGCGTTCGTCAATAGCGAAAATGCACAATCAAAATTTCTCGCCCTCCTAGAGGAGGTTCCGACCTCAACTGCATTAGTGCTGTTCGAGAGGGGCTTACTCACGGACCCCAAGGACTATGAGAAGGGCAAACGTCATTGGTTAGAGCGTTGGGCGGAAGGGAAAAAAGAACGCGTTTATATGCGCCAATTTCGTTTGCGTCGAGGGGCAGAGATGGTGCAGTACATTCTTGAGCGTGCCAAACAATTAGGTGGCGCTTTTTCCCGTTCGGCGGCAGAACGATTGGCAGAGATTGTCGCCGAAGACAGCCGGTTAGCAGAGATGGAAATCCAGAAATTGCTGAATTACGTTAACCGCGAACGAGCGGTGGAAATTAGCGATGTAGATCAGCTTTGTCCATATCTGGAAAGCGTTGAAAATTTTGCTTTGGTAAATGCTTTACGGGAAGGCGATGGGCGCAAAGCGCTCAAGGTTTTACGTCAAATGCTTAATGAGCAAGACGCAATCTTTATCTTTTTCAGCGTGGTACATCAGTTTCGTCAAATCCTGCTGGCTAAGTTAGCTCTGGAAGAGGGGCAAACGCCTGCTGAGGCAGTACAAACACTGAGCCGCATGCGCGTCTCGCTTTACCCAGCGCGCTTAGCCATCGAACAAGCGCAAAAGTTACCGTTAGATGGTTTGCGTTATCTCTATCAACAGCTCTTAGAACTCGACATCTCTATCAAGAACGGCGAGGTTGATGCTGAAGTTGCTTTAGAGACCCTAATCGCCAAGTTTACAATTCACCGCATTTGGGATTGACTCCAATCCAGAAATAATTAGGCATTACCGACTTAGAGAGGCGGATTTCGACATTCGAAATTGAAGATGGTAGAGGTGTGGTTTCTGGACCGTTTTTTGACAGCATGGTAGGATGCAGGAAGCAGATATCGGGGGTGACACCGTATTTCTGGCGATAATAGGCTGCTGCTTTCTTTATTTTTTCTGCTAAATCAACTTTAGGATCGTTATCAAACCACAACATGCCAATGTCCATCGTTTTCTCCAATAATAGAACTAATGTTCTATTATAGCCTAAAACTATTCATTGTCAAGGGTAAATTTTAGGATCTTAATGGGTTAGTGAAGGATTTCCGTCTGGATAGGTGAAATTGCAGCAAAATTTAGCTTCTTGAAGGTGTCAGATGGGGGTCATCCAAGAGTTTTGGCAAGCATATTTAGGCAAAGAGCGAGTTGAGACAGCTTTTTATAATCAAAAATGGTTATTTTCATGCTTCTTCGCTCACTTTGGGTTGATGCAAGCGATCCCATTCCTCTAACAGGCGATCGATTTCGGCTTGCAAGAGCACGTATTCGTTGCCCAATTTTTGCACCTGAGCAGGGTCAGTAGGCGGATTTTCTAGCTTGCGCTCTAGAGCAGTCAATTCTGCTTCCCGCTTAGCAATCGAGTCCTCCAATTCTTTCAGACGCAGCAAGCGTTGTCGCTCGGTGTTGAGACGGCTTTTACGCTGGGATGCTTCCTTTTTATGTGGCGGGTTTGTTGGAGTGGACTGGGCAGCTTTTTCCGCTTGCAGTTGGAGACAGTATTCGGTGTAACGTCCCTGAAAGACACGCAAACGACGAGCTTCGGGTTGAACTTCCCAAATTTGGCTGGCAAGAGCATCGATCAGGTAGCGGTCATGCGACACCAATAAAATCGTACCGCGATATTCGCTCAACGCTTCTTGTAACACCTCTTGGGAAGGTATATCCAAGTGATTGGTAGGTTCATCCAACAGTAACAAGTTTGCGTCGCTAAGACATAACTTCGCCAGCGCCAGGCGCCCACGTTCTCCGCCGGAGAGGGTGGCCACCGAGCGGAAGACATCCTCCCCGTAAAATCCAAAACGCGCCAGATAATTGCGCACCTCGGCAGGCAGCATAGCGGGGGCAACATTTTCGATCTCTTGCATCACGCTGCTCTGGGGATTCAAGCCTTCATGGGCTTGGGCGAAGTAAGCGACCTGCAGGCTGGCGCCTAGGCGCACCTCGCCGCTTAGGGGAGGCAAACTGCCTAGGATAGTCTTAAGGAACGTAGTCTTGCCGGCTCCGTTGGGTCCGATCAGTGCCGCACACTCGCCGCGCTTCAGGATGATGTCCGGAACCTCAATCAAAGGTCGCCCTTCATCAGGGTAACCTACTTGCAAATCAAATGTGCGCAAGACCAAATCTCCGGATCGTTCTCCTGCGTTAATACGCACACCCAACTTCGGCTGGCGCGGCTGGGTGAAGGAGAGGGCGTGGAGCCGTCGCGTGACTTCTTCTACGCTCATCATTTGGCTGGTTGCGCCGCTTTCAGCGGCGATCTGGGCCCATTGTTTGCTTTGAATAGCCTCCCAGCCATTGCGCTCGATCGCCTCTAAGAGGCGGCTGACACGGCGGAGGCGCCCCTTGGCTTGCAGCACGTTCTGCCCCGAAATGTTGCGGCGGATGTAATCCAATTCCTTTTCCAAACGCTCTTTTTCAGCCTCAAACGCTTGACGGCGGGCGTTCCAGCGTTCCTCACGCTGAAGTAGATATGCACTGTAATTGCCACGGTAAATTTCGATACCTCGTTCAGACATCTCCCAGATTTGCTCGACCACCTGATCGAGAAAATAGCGGTCGTGCGAAACCATGAGAACGGCACCATCCCACTGGCTTAGGTAGCCTTCCAACCACTCTACCGCCTGAATGTCGAGATGATTGGTTGGTTCATCCAATACTAATAGATCGGGCTTGGAAATCAGGATGCGGGCAAGTGCTGCGCGTGTCCGTTGACCACCAGAGAGTTTCATGATCGGGCGTGAGAAATCCTCCTTGCCAAAGCCCAAGCCATGCAGCGTTTGCCGTATGATCATTTCGTATTCATAGCCCCCTCGGTGCTCAAAGGCCGCCTGCAAGGAACCATACCGTTCTAATAGGTCTGGAGAAGGATACGGCTGGCTCATTTCCCGCTCCAAACGGTGTAATTCTGCTTCCATTTGGCGCAGATCGACTACTGCTTCGAGACATTCTTCCCAGAGTGTGCGTTTACTATCTAGGACAGCTTCCTGCGGTAAATAGCCAATTCGCAAATTGCGGGCGCGCTGCACAGTACCTTGAGTGGGCTCCTCCAAACCGATCAAGATCCGCAAAAGGGTTGTCTTGCCGATTCCATTCGGTCCAACAATAGCAATTCGCCCTTGCGGTGGTACGCTGAGGGAAAGATTGGTGAAAAGATCATGAATGCCAAAGGACTTCGAGAGATTCTGTGCTGTAATGTAAGACATCTTGCGTTCATTATACCGTGATATAATCAGCAGGCAATTTCAGGAAATGAAAACAAAGGATATGGAACCTTCTTCTAAGCAACCTGTCTATAAGACTACCACCCTGCTATTCGTTACCTTGATTGCTGCATTTGTGATTGCAGCGTTGCTAACTGCCTATCTGACCTTTGTTGTTACTCGCGATTTGATTACATCATGGCAGATCACCAATCTGCCGGGTGTCAGCGTCAGCGGTCCGACACCAACACCGGATCTTTCGGGCATCATCACCGACCCGAACGCCCCCTTACAGATGGTAGGCCCGACACCTGAACCGTGGGATGGCGCTAGCCGGATCAATCTACTGGTTATGGGATTGGATTATCGCGATTGGGCTGCTGGCGAAGGAGCGCCACGTACAGATACCATGATCCTCTTCACGATTGATCCTCTCTCCAAAACAGCGGGCATCTTGAATATCCCACGCGATTTATGGGTCGCAATTCCTGGTTTCCAGTACGGAAAGATCAATACCGCATATCAACTAGGGGAAGCGTATAAACTACCTGGCGGTGGACCAGAGCTAGCTATGAAGACGGTTGAGGGGCTAATTGGTGTTCCGATTGATTTTTATGCCCAGATTGACTTTGGGGCGTTCATCAAGTTTATTGATGAAATCGGCGGTGTGAAGTTAGACATAAAAGAACCGATTAAGGTTGATTTGTTGGGAGATAATACCTTTAAGAGACTGAAACCAGGCCGGCAGGTGTTGAATGGAGAAATTGCCCTGGCTTATGCTCGTGCTCGAAGCACCGAAGGTGGCGACTTTGACCGTGCTCGCCGTCAACAGGAGGTGGTCATGGCAATCCGCAATCAGATGCTGCGCTTCGACAACTTGCCGCGCATGATCGCAAAAGCACCTGTGCTCTACCAGGAATTCTCCAAAGGGGTGCGTACCAATCTCTCTCTAGACCAAGCCATCCGCTTGGCGTGGTTTGCTAAAGATATTCCTGAGGAAAATATCAAACATGCCATTATTGGTCCAGAGCAGGTGAATTTCTTCAAGACCCCCGATGGCTTGGATGCCCTCAAACCAATGCCCGATAAAATCCGCGAGATTCGCGATCAAATCTTTGCCGATACCCGCTTGGAAAGCCCCCTGGCAAATTTGCCCAGCGTGGAGCAGATGAAAGCCGAAGGGGCAAGGGTACGGGTGTTGAATGGCAGTTCCTCACCCGGCCTGGCTTCGCAAACAATGGAATACTTGCAAAAGCAAGGGGTCAATGTGGTCGAAACCGGCAATGCAGACACGTTTTACAACTACACAGCTTTGTTTGATTATAGCGGTAAACCTTATACTCTTAAGTTTTTGGTCGAGTTAATGGGCATTAATCCTAATTATCTTTACAATCGTTTCGATCCCACCCAAGGTGTGGATGTGGTGGTCATTGTAGGAAATGATTGGGTAAATAAGATACCAGCTCCGTAGAGAATCATCCCCTTTCCCCCTGCCCATCACCCATTGTGTGAGTGGGAGAGGGTGAGAGAAAATGTACAAAGATGTATAAACTGGTTATCCTAATCGAAAAATCAGTCGAACCTGCGGTTTTGGATCAACACTGGCCGCAGTTTTTACATCACGCTGAGCAGATGCCTGGTCTTTTGCGTGAAAGCACAAGCCGGGTTGATAGTCACCTCTTCGGAAGCGCAGAATACCAGCTTCAGCATGAACTTTTCTTTAATTCTCTCGAAGAGGCGCGTAGGGCGATGGCTTCGGAGGCTGGCCGCATGGCAGGACGGATTTTGCAGCAGCTCAGCGGCGGTAGTTTGGTGTTGTTCTTTGCTGATCATCGTGAAGACGATCTCGAAAACATCCGCAAGTATCGTCAATCCATTTCATCTGGCGAATAGGGTGGATGAAACGTTCTCGCTGGTTGCGCATTGGAGTTGGTTTAATATTTATTTCACTGGTTGTTGGTGGCTATCTCGTCTTTGAATGGCTGCTACCCAACCTCGGGCGAACACGCCGCGTATGGTTGTATCTACGTAATCCCAGTGCTTATCCTGAGTGGCGGGTCAAGATAAGGGAACGCTGTGGTAATGCTCCCTTTCTAATTCCTACCGATGGTTATATCGGTTTCCTTTGGGGGGATTCCTTTCGTCCAGGGCACCGCCATCAGGGGATCGATATCTTCTCCGGCACAGAGCCGGGCGTCACGGAAGTTCGAGTTGCCTATCCGGGTTACCTCACCCGCTTATCCGATTGGAAATCCTCTGTGATCCTCCGCAGTCCCCGAGACCCTCTCCAGCCCGACCGCCAAATTTGGACTTATTACACCCATCTGGCAAGCCCTGAAGGAGACTCTTACATCGTTGAGACGTTTCCGCCGGGAACTCAAGAAGTCTATGTCGAAGCGGGAACTTTATTGGGTTATCAGGGTAACTATTCGGGTGATCCAAACAATCCGGTTGGGGTGCATTTGCATTTTTCAATTGTCAAAGATCGCAAGGGCAGGTTCCTCAACGAGTTGGAGATTGAGAACACTTTGGACCCTTCTCCGTACTTTGGCTTGCCGCTCAATGCCTCAACCAATCTCGATCAAATTCCGCTGTGTGAGGAGTAGTGTAATTGGTGCGCAGTTTGCATATTCCTCCTGCCTTACGTTATCCACGTTTTCGTTACCTTTGGGTGGCGCTAATTATCTCCACTGCTGGGGCGAATATGCAATTATGGGCGCTCTTTTGGCATGTGCGCACCCTAACCCCGCAGCCGATTGCCCTAGGGATGATTGGCTTAGTGCGTATTTTGCCGGTAATTTTCTTTTCCCTCATCGGTGGTGTNGCTGCGGATCGTTATAACCGTCGCATCATCTTTTTCTTGGCTCAGTGTGTCTTGACCTTCGTTGCTATTGTGCTGGCAGTGTTGACCTTTCGTGGGACGATCACGCTTTGGCACATCTATGCCCTTACTGCTTTACAGGCTACGGCTGCCTCTTTCGATATCCCTGCTCGCCAAGCTTTGGTACCCAATTTAGTGCCAGCCAAGGATCTGCCTAACGCCTTTAGCCTCAGTTCAATTGCCTTTCAAGTTGGCGCCATTGTCGGTCCGGCATTGGGTGGGTGGACGATTGCTGTTTGGGGACAAGCCTATCCTTATCTCATCAACGCTATCTCATATGGAGCAGTATTGTTTGCAATTTGGCGGATCGGACCGGTGGCACAACAGCAGATCCGCACCCGCCACTCTTTGTTGGATTGGCAGGCTATCCGAGAGGGTTGGATGTTTATCCTTAGCCAACCATTGATCTTTGGATCGATGTTGTTAGACTTCTTTGCCACTTTCTTTTCTTCAGCAAACACCCTTATGCCAATTGTAGCTAGGGATATATTGGGCGTTGGGGAGATTGAATATGGGTGGTTATCTTCTGCTCAAGCGATTGGTGCTGTTTTAGCCGGGATGGTTGTCTCTCAGATGGGAGAGGTGCGCCGTCAAGGACCGCTATTTTTGCTATCGGTGGTCTCCTTCGGGGCAGCAACCATTTTGTTTGGCCTAGCAAGGGTTTTTTGGCTCGCTATGGTGGCACTCATTTTGGTTGGCGCTGCTGACGCGGTCAGCACGATCATTCGCAATACCATCCGCCAACTGCTCACGCCTGATCATCTGCGTGGGCGAATGGTCAGTGTGAACCAGATATTCTTCTTAGGTGGACCTCAACTCGGCGAAGTGGAAGCCGGCTTAGTCGCTCAACTTTTTGGTGCACCATTTGCCATTGTTAGTGGTGGAATAGGCTGTCTATTAGCTGTTGCTTGGGTTGTGCGCCGGTGGCCAGAATTGTGGGCGGTCGATCGTGTACAAGCTGCAGTAGCCGATTGATGAAGGAGTATCCATGCGAAGAACAATGGAACGCTCAACCTGAAATCCACTTGTGAACTCAATTACGAACAAAATTTATATTGTGATTAATATCACAGATTATTGATGACAGAAGGCTATCGTCAAAACTCGCAAAGCGTTGTATCCTTAAGCAGGATATGGGATTCAGGAAACTCTCCTGATGCTCATCGCTGTTTCCTCCTTTGGCGAACGCCTCCGCCGGGTCTCCTCCTCACCGCCCCGGCGGAGGCTGAGTTTAACGGCACGGTAGGTTTTGGGTTCTGAGTTTTGCGCGGAGACGAGAAGCAGGCTGTTGCTCTTCGAACAGCCTGCTTCTTTTGATCTGGTAAGAAGAAACGGAATTCACAATGGAAAATCTTGGATATTTTACGTGCTCTGCGTTCTCAACAGTAGAATATTCTATCCCTCCCTAGAGGCGTTTACCCCTTGCGGACGTAGTTGGGGATCAAGATCGGAGAGCGCACGACGCCGTTGACACCGATTTCGTCTAAGCCCCGATTCCAACTTTCGAGATGGGCAAGGGTCGGCTTTCCTGTTTGACGCTCTTTTGCCAGCGCTGCGGCGGTGATGCCCGCCCGCCGGCCGAAGACGCACACATCTAACAAACTGTTCCCCATCAGGCGATTGCGTCCATGCACGCCACCACTGGTCTCCCCGGCGACCAATAAGCCCGGTACGGTAGTACGACAATCGGCATCGATCTTCACGCCGCCGTTTTGATAGTGCAGGGTGGGATAGACCAAGATTGGCTGACGCACCATGTCGATATTGAAGCGTTTGAACTGCCGCACCATCGCCGGCAGAGCTTTTTCGATCGTACCAGGACCGTGGATCAGGTCGATCATCGGTGTATCCAGCCAAACCGCTGGCTGCCCGCTGGGCGTGATCACACCTAGGTTGCGCTCCTTACACT
>JAOAHK010000063.1 GCA_026415275.1 Anaerolineales bacterium | reverse complement strand
GGTTAGAAGTGTGTGGTTTCACAATCAAACGGCAATTGACGGTTTCTCATTTTCGAGTGGGATTACTCAAACGAATCGTCCCGCTTCGACTTTTGGTTGCCTTAGATAGCCTTGCCCAATATACGGGGGATTGGTGGCAATTGAGCCCAAGCGTCTTTGCCTTGGCTCAAGCGGTTGGTGAAGCAGTGCTGCCTCCAGCGAATGGTTTTTTCGCTTGTCCTAATTGCGGAGGCGATCAGTTTGATAAACAGCATTCTGCGATGGTGTGTTTGCGTTGTAATCAAAGGTGGGAGATCAGAGAAGGGATTTATATCTTTCGATAGCGCAATAATAAAATATCTTCTGCTGTCGGGGTGAAAAATCTTTTGTCCTCCGTTTCTTGCCCTTGGATGCTGAACTAAACTGGCGGTTCTCCCATCGGCTAAAATATAAACATAAAAGATTTCCTTTTCCAATACCTTTACCTCAGGTATAATGAAACTACGAGATAGCAAAAGCCGTATATCTTTAGGGAGGAGGTCAGAACACGAAGGGATTTATTCCATAAGAACCTTTGTGTATTTCCTCCTCCGGTTGAGGAAGATTTGATCGGAATCAAATGAGTGAGGCAGTGATGGATTTTATTCTCGATCCCAACCTTGCCTACTTAGTGCTGGTGGTTGCCACCATTTTAGCCATTCTAGCTCTCTTGAGTCCGGGTTCAGGATTCATCGAGGCGGGTGCGGTCATAGCTGGGCTTTTCGCCGCTTATAGTATCTATCGCCTTCCTCTTAACGGGTGGGCATTGACAATTCTCGTGATCGGTGGGACTCTCTTTCTCTTTGCCTTTTTCCGAAAAGATCGGCGGTGGATTCTCGGTGTCTCGATTCTGTGTATTGTGATCGGTTCAGCTTTCCTTTTCCGCACCGAACGCTGGTGGCAACCGGCGGTCAACCCCCTGCTAGCCACCTTAGTTTCTGGAATCTCCGGGGGCTTTTTTTGGGTTGTCGGACGCAAACTACTCGAAGCCAGCGCGGCTGTTCCTGTGCATAATTTAGACCAATTGATTGGGGCAATTGGAGAAGCCAAGACCGACATCCATCAGCACGGCAGCGTGCAGGTTGAGGGGGAACTTTGGAGTGCAACCAGTCACACCCCTATCCCTGCCGGCAGCCTCGTGCGAGTGGTAAAGCGTGAAGGTTTTACTCTGGAGGTGGTCAAAGAAGAACAAACATCCTAACAAGACAAAGTTTTACTTCGGCAAATGCGATGAATTGCTCATCGATCGAATCAAAGTTTTTCACTCAACAAGGAGGTTTAGATGTTTGGTACTGAAATTGTTGGCACTCTGACTTGCTTAGTCGGCGTTGTCGTTGTTTTAGTTGTCTTCTTTCTAGCTAGTGCAATTCGCATTGTCCCAGAGTATCAACGGATGGTTGTCTTTCGTTTAGGGCGCTGCATTGGCTCAAAGGGTCCGGGGATCGTGATTCTCATCCCGGTGATCGATCGCGCTGTGCGGGTTGACTTGCGCGAGCAGGTGCGCGAGATTCCCCATCAAACGGCAATTACCAAAGACAATGCTCCAATTTCCATCGATTTCCTCTGGTACTTCAAAGTTTTGGATCCAACTGAAAGCGTCTTGCAAGTTGGCAATTTTGAGGCTGCCGCTCAAGGTATGGCAACGACCACCTTGCGCGCCGTTATTGGTGGGATTGTGCTGGATGACGTACTGTCGGAACGCGAGCATATCAACAATATGCTGCGCACACGCCTTGATGAAGTAACCGAACGTTGGGGTGTCAAGGTGACCAACGTTGAGATACGTGAGATCATCCCGCCGCGTGAAGTACAAGAAGCCATGAACCGCCAGATGTCCGCCGAGCGCATCCGCCGCGCCGTGGTAACCGAATCGACTGGTACGCGTGAAGCTGCGATCAACGTAGCCGATGGTGAGAAGCAAGCAGCCATCCTGCGCGCCGAGGGTGAGAAACAAGCAGCCATCTTGCGCGCCGAAGGTGAACGCCAAGCGCAAATGCTGCGTGCCGAAGGTTTCTCAGCAGCATTGGAAAAAATCTTCGAGGTAGCAAAGACGGTCGATCAAAAGACGATGACGCTGCAATACTTCGAGACACTCAAATCTATTGGCGCCAGTCCCTCAACGAAATACATCTTCCCATTGGAATTTACCACGATGCTGGAAAACTTTACCAAAGGGAAAAGCGAATAATTTGCTCACAGGCAAATAACTTTTGATCACGGCGACAATTAGTAATGAATCAGCAAAAAAGCTGTCCGATTACAAGTCAAGTCGGACAGCTTTTTCACTCAAGCAAGAAACGTAGCTATCCACATCATATGGATGAACACCACACCCTACTCTACACAATCCAAAGCGCCAATTGGCGCGATCTGAATGCGTTGCGCCGCCTAGAACAAGTTTGCTTCCCAAAAGATGGCTGGCCGCTCTTGGATCTAATAGGCGTGTTGACCTATCCAAACATCGTGCGCCTAAAGGCGGTTGTGGAAGACAAAATGGTGGGATTTATCGCTGGAGATCGCCGAGACGAGGGTTACTTAGGATGGATCGCGACGGTTGGTGTGCTGCCCAATTATCGGCGACAGGGCATTGCAACCGCCTTAATCCTTGAATGCGAGCGGCAGCTCAACACTGCTGTTGTCCGCTTAAATGTGCGCCGTTCAAACACTCAAGCAATCTCTCTATATAAACAACTCGGCTACGTTCAAATCTCAACCTGGCCTGGCTACTATTCGGACGGCGAAGAAGCGTTGATCTTTGAAAAACAAATTTGGAGATGAGGCAGGTATAATTAGGGATATGACAAAAAGCGCTCTCTCTGTCGAACCGTATCTGATTCAAGACAACACGCGTCTCAATGAGTTGGTTGATCACCTGCTCGAACAAACAGTCATTGGAGTCGATACGGAATCAAACAGCTTATACGCCTATCAGGAGCGCGTTTGCCTCATCCAATTTTCCACGCCGCAAGAGGATGTGGTGATCGATCCCCTCGCTGCCCTGGATTTAAGTCGTTTAGCAGAGGTCTTTCGCAACCCCCAAATTCGCAAAGTCTTTCATGCGGCGGAATATGACCTGATTTGTCTTCAGCGCGACTTTGGTTTTGAATTTCAGAATCTCTTTGACACGATGATCGCTGCCCGCATTTTAGGTCGCCAGCAGGTAGGCTTGGGGGCTTTGTTGGAGAGGGAATTTGGTGTTCACTTAGATAAACGCTTTCAGCGAGCAAATTGGGGTCAACGGCCGATCCCTCCCGACCTACTCAGCTATGCCCAAGAGGATACGCACTACCTAATCCCCCTTGCTCAGCGCCTTGAAGTAGAGCTAAAACAAAAAGGGCTTGCAACCCTCGCGCAGGAAGACTTTCAGCGTTTGGTCACATATAATGGAAAAATTAAGGATAAAACTGGTCGTAACGATTGCTGGCAAATTGAGGGAGCTTACGACTTGCCAAGTGAAAAAACGCCCGTTTTGCAAGAACTTTGTGAACTGCGCGATCAGATTGCCCGCCGTCTCGACCGACCATTATTCAAAGTCATTTCCGATCAAAAGCTCATTGAAATCGCTCTAAGCTCCCCAACAGACTTAACTCAACTCAAACGTCTCGACTGCCTTTCAAAGCATCAACTCGAACGGCATGGAGAGGCAATTATCCAAGCAGTTCGGCGCGGTTTACGCCGCCCGCCGCTTTACCCTCCCTGCAATTATCGCCCTAGTGACCATTATCTAGCTCGGTTAGAAGCACTGCGCAACTGGCGCAAAACCACTGCCCAACAATTGGGAGTTCCTTCGGATGTGATTCTGCCGCGTGAAGTGATGTTACGCCTCGTTGATTTAGCACCGCGAACGAAAGCAGAGCTACAACAAGCGATGTGGGATGTCCCTTATCGCTTTGAGCACTTTGGGGAGCAAATTCTCAGCCTTCTCCACCCCTAATCACGAAATCGAATGCGAATCACGTTTTACGGCGCAGCGCAAACCGTAACTGGTTCCCAACACCTGTTGGAAGTCAACGGCTATCGGTTATTGTTGGATTGTGGCTTGTTTCAAGGGCGGCGAGCCGAATCCTACGAACGGAATCGAAAATTGGCTTACCCAGCTCACAAAATCGATGCCCTGATCCTCTCTCACGCCCATATCGATCACAGCGGCAACATTCCCAATTTAGTCAAAAGCGGCTTTAGCGGACCGATCTACGCCACCCCAGCCACTTCTCATTTGGCAAAGATCATGTTGTTGGATTCCGCTCATATTCAAGAAGATGACGCTGAATATCTCAACCACAAACGGCGTAAGAAGGGCGAGCCGCCTGTTGAGCCAATTTATTCCACCGCAGATGCAGAACGAGTCGCCCCTCATTTTCAGGATGTACCCTACGACAAAGCTTTTGAGCCGATCCCAGGAGTGGTAGCACGCTTCGTTGACGCAGGGCACATCCTCGGCTCGGCAGCCATCTGTTTGGATATCGAAGAAAAAGGCCAACGCTTCAGTCTTTGGTTTTCAGGCGACATCGGCGGCCCAGATCTACCCTTTATTCGCGCTCCGGTCTTACCCGAAGCAGTCGACTATTTGATGATGGAATGCACCTATGGGGACAAACGCCACGACGATCCTCAAAAAGCCTACGATGAACTGCGCGAGACCGTGCAGCGGACAATTGCGCGGGGTGGAAAAGTGATCATCCCCGCTTTTGCTGTCGGCCGCACGCAAGAGATCGTCTATTCGCTGCATCGCATGATCAATCAAGGTGAGTTGCCATCAATCCCGGTCTATGTCGATAGCCCTTTAGCGGTCAATGTCTCCGAAATCTTTCGCCAACATCCGGAATGTTTCGATGAAGAGACGCGACAATTTATTCTCGATGATCGTTACCACGACTTGTTTGGCTTTCACCGCTTGACCTACATCCGCAGTGTAGAGGAATCAAAGGCTTTGAACGAGCGCCGCGAACCAATGGTGATCATTTCCGCTTCAGGTATGGCAGAGGTTGGACGCATATTACACCATTTGAAGAACAACATTGAGGATCCGCGCAACACGATCTTAATTGTGTCTTGGCAAGCCCCCAACACTTTAGGGCGGCGCTTGGCGGAGCAGGAAACCCGGGTGAAGATCTTTGGCGAGGAATATATTCGCCGGGCGGAAGTGGTCACCATCGGCGGATATTCTGCTCACGCCGGACAGCCCTTCCTTGTGCAATATGCCAAAGCCGTTGCCGATCGCGTTAAACGGATCTTTCTCGTGCACGGTGAACCCAAAGCCGCTTCTGCATTGCTCGAAAAATTTTCCGAAAACGGTATCCAGCGAGTGGAATATCCGATTTTGAATCGCACGATTTCTCTTTCCTAAAAGACTGCTCGGATTGCAGGCGTCCTCACCTGTTGGGATGTGGGCGAGACGATCAGACCTCTACAGATTCTTTGAGATGTCAAGCGTATGCAGGATACTTGCCATTGAGAATGAACTGACGTTTTGTCATTTCGACCGAAGAGAGAAATCTTGAAAGATCCCCCAATAGCTGCTCGGTCGATCCTGCGCTTTTCAATAACCTTCGACAAAGTCAGAGTATGCGAAATGGTAAATAACTCTATCCCCAAACCTCCGTAATTAGAAAATAGCGAAAAGAGTTTACACTGAACCTTAAAGGGCAAATTTTAAGTTGACAAACGCCCCAGATTATGCTAATATATACCTTGAAAACGGTTGCGCAATCGATTTTTCACCTATAATCTATCCGATTTTGTTTGTATTAGAAAAAGGACACGCTCGATGAATCGAGTTACGATCAAGGACGTTGCCAACCGAGCTGGGGTATCCAAAACGACTGTCTCGCACGTTTTGAATAAGACGCGGGCTGTTGAAGAAACAACGCGCGCAAAAGTCCTACAGGCAATTGAAGAACTGGGGTATCGGCCGAGTCAAGTCGCTCGTAGTCTGATCTCCAAACGCACCAAAACGGCGGGGCTGTTGATTTCGGATGTCAGCAATCCCTTCTATCCAGATGTGATCCTCGGTGTCGAAGAAGTCGCTTTTGCGGAAGATTACTCCATTTTCTTATGCAATACAAACTATGACCTCGAACGTGGGCTGAAATTGGTTCAATCGCTGGTGGATAAATCCGTTGATGGAATTTTGTTCATGTCCAGCAGCATGAGCTTACAGATGGTTAAAGAAGCCGTAGAAAACCAGATTCACGTGGTCGTTTTGGATTGGGAGGATAGCAACCTACAAGATATGGCTTCGACCATCACCATAAACTTTGAAAGCGGTATTCAACAAGCTGTTCGCCACCTTGTAGAGTCTGGTCACCAGCGCATTGCCCACATTAGCGGCCCGTTGAATCTTTGGACTGCTCAGGTGCGCAGGAATGCCTTCCTCAAGGCTTTGGAGCAAAACGGACTCGATCCGCAACAAGCGGTGATTATCGAAGGAGACTTGCGCATCGAAGGGGGACGGAAAGCCTTCGATCAACTCAATCAAATCAGTCCCAGACCAACCGCGGTGGTTGCCGCCAACGACTTGATGGCACTCGGGGTGCTTTGGGCAGCTCGCAACGCTGGTTTGGAATTACCTAGGGATTTATCGGTGGTTGGATTAGACGACATCGATTTAGCCAGCAAAGTTTCCCCTTCCCTTTCTACCGTTGCCCTTCCGAGGCGAGAAATTGGCAAAATGGCAATGCGGATATTACTCGATATGATTCGGGAAGGAAAAGAAGCTACCAAAGCGCAGGTGACCGTTGACACCACCTTCGTGCTGCGTCAATCGACTCAGCGCGTTCGGTGATTCGGATCAGAGGAGAGATTAGAGGAGAAAGGAGGTGAGGTTGTCTCGAAGAGACCGTCGAATAGCCCATTCAATTTCTGTTACCCATCTCTTTATTCTCAGAATGGAGGAGAACCCATGAAAAAACTATCTATCATCATGCTGGTTGTCATGCTCGCTGGTGCGTTGCTAACCGCCTGCCAGCCTGCAGCTCCAGCCACTCCAGAGAAGATCATCGAAACGGTGATCGTGGAAAAGGCAGGGGAGACGATCATTCAGGTCGTGACCCCAACCCCGGCTCCCAAGCCGAAACGGCTGGAGATCTTCCACTGGTGGACAGCGCCCGGTGAGCGCGAGGCAGCCGACGCTATGTTTGCTGCCTTCAAGGCAAAATACCCCGATGTGGAAATCGTCGAGAACCCCGTGCCAGGCGGTGGCGGTGTCAGCCATCGGGTGGTGCTGCAATCGCGAATTATCGCTGGCATACCACCAGACACGTTCCAGACCCTAGGTGGTGCGGAATTGAAAAACTATGTCGACAGCGGCGCCCTGCAACCGTTGGATGATCTCTGGAAAGAGCTCGACTACGCCAGCGTCATCCCCGGCCCGCTTGCTAAAGCGGTTACCGTCAATGGGCATCCGTACGTCGTGCCTTTGAACATGCACATTCAGAACATCCTCTACTACAACCTCAAGCTGTTCAACGAGCTTGGCATTACCCCTCCCACCAAATTTGACGAACTGTTGGCAGCCTGCGAAGCGATCAAAGCTGCGAAACCGGATATGGTCTGCCTCGGGCTCGGCTCCAAGGAGAAATGGGGCGATGCCTTTGTCTTCGACAGCATTTTGCTAGAAGAAGGTGGGCCTGAATATTACGTTAAGCTGTTCAAAGGCGAGGTCGATGTTGCCAACGATCCCGTCTTCCGCGCTGCTCTGGAGAAATTCCAGAAATTGATCCCCTACATCAATACGGATCACGCTGGCTTGACTTGGGATCAATCGGTGGCGCTGGTCGGCTCTCAGAAAGCTGCTATGGTGCTCATGGGCACCTGGGCGATTGGCGCCTTCGTCAAGGGCTCCAATTGGCAACCGGGGGTTGACTTTGGTGCGGTGACATTCCCGCAGGTGCCAGAGCGCATCTTGCTCTTCCACCCCGACTGCTATGGTCTCGCCACCAACGCCCCCAACCCCGAAGAGACCCTCAACTGGCTGCGTGTGGTCGCCTCGCCTGAGCTCCAGATCCCGACCGATGTCACTCAAGGCGGTCTCTTTGCCCGCACGGATATTGCCGCCACCGAATTCCCCGATCCCATCCGCCAAGAACTACAGACCTACGTCAGCCAGAACCCCGGCAAGCTGATCCTCGACCAGCATGGCAGCATCCTGCCAGCCACCGCTCAACCCATCTATTGGGACATCATCTCGGCTTTCCTCGCTCAACCGGATGTTGAGAAAGCCATCACCGAAACCGCCAATATGATGGTCACCTACGGAGTCAAGGAAGCATCCGCGTGGTATCAGTGGCCGTAGAGTCTTACCGGGCAAGCTAATTTTCTTTCAAAAACGGGTAGGGATGCGTCCTTGCATCCCTACCCATTTCCACTTACAATAAATAAAAACAATTTCCACGCAATTCCAGAGAAAGGGAGAGGTTCTTGGTGCTTCAAAAGACAAAGAGATACAAAAGAAAACAATATACCTTTCTCGACCTGCTTGTTTTCCTGTTTCCGATGTTAATCTTTCTTGTCATCCTTTACGGTACTCTCTTTTGGACGATTTATGTCTCTTTTTCGGACTGGAAAACCATCACCCCCAACTACCAAATTGTCGGTTTCAAATGGTATCAATTTATTGTCGCCCAACCCCGCTTCTGGGTGGATGTGCAAAACAACCTAAAATGGCTGATCTTGGGCGTTTTTCCGACTGTAATTCTTGCTATCTTTCTCGCCTACTTGCTTGAACTCTCTCCCTTCCCAGTCGTTGAATCCTATGTCCGCACCTTGATCCTCTACCCGGTGGCGATGTCTTTTATTGTGACCGGCACGATTTGGTCTTGGATGTATGAACCCAATCGTGGAGTGTTTAACACCCTCCTGCGCGAAATTGGCATTAACAGCCAATTGCGATTCACCACTGACCCAGAGACGGCAACTTATTGGTTAATCCTGATTTTTATTTGGCAATACTTAGGATTTGCGGTGATCATCACTCAATCCTCCTTTCGCACTGCTGAACTGCAGGAAATGATCGAAGCTGCCACCGTTGACGGAGCAGGGAAGTTGCGCATCTTGTTTTCGATCGTTTTGCCTAACATTCGCTCTGGTCTCATGGTTTTGGTCTCTCTCTTGCTCATTTCAACTTTGAAGGTCTTCGACATCGTGTATATCGTCACTTTTGGTGGACCTGGTATTCAAACGGATGTGCTGGCGCTGAACATGTGGATCACGACGTTTCAACAGCGCTTATTCTCGGCTGGCGCCGGGTTAGGGGTCATTATCTTTCTCATGGCATTTATCCTCATCATCCCCTACACCGTCTATGCC
>JAOAHK010000062.1 GCA_026415275.1 Anaerolineales bacterium | reverse complement strand
CCCCTAATAAGGCGTGAATCTCACCCTTTTTGACCTCAAAATCGATTTCCGAGTTTGCGACAACGCCCGCAAAACGCTTTGTAATCCCTTTCATTAAAACAGCAGTAGGGACCTCAGTCATTTATAGCCTCCATGGGGATTCAGGAATAAGGGAGGGGTAATTTCCCCTCCCTTATTCAGCCAAGTAATGAGTTATTTAGGTTCTCCGATCACACCCTCAACAAACCAGTCAATGGTGGTTAGTTCAAGATAAGAGAGACGTTGCCCCTCTTTGACACGCTGCGTTCCTGCCTGGTCGTTGATCGGGCCGGTAAATGGATCGAAGAGCAAGGCCGGGTCGCGCATCTGCTCAATGCGCTTGAAGATCAAATCATAGATGCTGATTTCACCTAAGAATTTTTCGGTGATCTTGTACTCTTTTAGAGCAGACTCGAACTTTGGATTGATGGGTTCGCCAAAGCGTGCTCCTAACTCAACAGCCGATGGCGCGCCCAGTTGCCAACCTCCGCTGAGCAGACCCCAGTAATCAACATTTTCCAAGTTCTTGTTGGTGTAAATACCAAGGTAAATTTTGGTCAAAATGTCTTCATAGATCAGACCCCAATTGACAAGCTGACCGCTGACCACAGAATTGGGGCCATAATCGTGCATGGGGCTGTAGTGGCTAAAGGTATAAACAGGTTGGTTTTTCTGTGTTGTGTATTCCTCGCCAACCTGAACAACAGCAGGGCTATCCTCGGTGAAAGCTAAAACATCTACTCCACTTGCCACCAAAGATTCGGCTGCCTCGCGCGCCTTGGCTGGATCATACCAAGAATAGAGCCAGCGAACTTCGACAGTAGCTTCTGGGTTGGCTTCGCGAACTCCTAGCGTGAAGGCGTTAATATGGCGGAGGACTTCTGGTATGGGGTGAGCACCGACATAACCAACCTTGCCCGACTTTGTCAACGCGCCAGCCATGAGACCGTTCAAGTAGTAAATCTGATAGAAATCAGCCATCATGGTCGCCATATTGGGCGCCCGCTTGAAGCCCGAGACATGCACAAAGATTTTGTCTGGATATTTCTGAGCAGCTTTGAGAGTATCATCCATGTAGCCAAAGGAAGTGGTGAAAACCACATCGCACTTCTCTTCCACCACAAAACGATCGATAAAGCGAGCGGAGTCGGCTTCGGCTACGCTCTCAACATACAGCGTCTCTAGCCAATCGTATTTGTCATCCACATAACGCCGTCCGACATCATGGGCATTTGTCCACCCTAAATCACCGATCGGACCAACATACACATAACAGGCCTTTATTTTTTTAGCTGGCTCAGCAGGGGCAGCGGGTTGTTGGGGTTGTTCTGCAGCTTGTTGCCCACCCGAGGCTTGGCTTTGCTCTTGTTGGGGAGCAGGGGTTTGACTTTGGGGCTGGCAAGCAGCAAGCAAGAGGCTCAGTGTGAGCAAAACAGCAAGAATGCGCAAGAGTTTTTTCGATGCCATTTGATCTTCTCCTCTTCACTAAGAATTAAAAGGTTTGACCAATGATAGGATTGCTGATCTCTGATTTTCTCTCTTTCGACACACCTCCTTTCTTCGAGACAGTAAAATTATAAACGCATTTTTCAAGATGATGTTACTAAGAATATTAATTTACCATGAGTTTACAAGTCAGTAAAAGATTTAGAGAGGGTCATCTCACAGAGAAAATAACCTCTCTTTCACGAATGGCCCTCTCTGACACCCTTCGATTAATCCGGCACAATGTGCGTTCCAGTTTCACCGCGTAAGGCGCGCCCAATGTTTTCCGGATTGGTGATGATCGCTTCTTTGCCACCGTCTTCCAAGTACCAAATGATGGCTTGAATCTTAGGCGCCATAGAGCCCTTGGCGAAATGAGTGCCTTCGGCAAGATATTTCTTTGCCTCCGAAAGGGTCATGCGATCGATCCACTTCTGATCAGGCTTGCCGAAATTCAACGCAACCTTCTCAACGGCTGTTGAAATCAAGAACAAATCAGCTTTGAGCATACGCGCTAACAAGCTGCTGGCATAGTCTTTGTCAATCACGGCTGCCACCCCGCGATATTCACCATCACCAACATCGACGACCGGGATGCCGCCACCACCAACAGTGATCACAATCACTCCAGCATCGATCAGGGTCTTCACCGTCTCGAACTCAACCACTTCTTTCGGCAGGGGGGAAGCGACCACCCGCCGCCAACCGCGCCCAGCATCTTCAACGACATTCCAACCCATCTCGCGCGCCCGGCGCTGCGCCTCTTCCGCATCCATAAAGCTGCCAATCGGCTTGGTCGGGTTTTTGAAAGCTGGATCGTCTTTATCGACTAAGACTTGGGTGATCACCGTGGCAACAGGTTTCTTGATACCACGTTTGTAAAGCCAATTTTGCAAGGTTTGTTGCAAGGCATAGCCGATAGCACCTTGTGTATCTGCACCTGTCTCTTATACACATCT
>JAOAHK010000061.1 GCA_026415275.1 Anaerolineales bacterium | reverse complement strand
CGGCAACCGTGGACATAAAACGATTCCTGCCTTGCCTCATATTTTGGTTGGTTGTTGCCTGCGCGCCGTCCGTAACACTTCCCTCAACCCTGTCGCCCTCCGAATCGCTAATGCCCGTTTCACCCGAGCCAGAGAACGGCCTCTTCTCCTCTGCATTTCTGCCGACCGCAACTGCGATCCCCATTACAAAGATGAATGCCTCGCCTGCCCCACCGTTGCCAGCTTCCTCGTTTCAAAACCGGCTTCATGTTGAGGGAGAAGCCTACATTTTCGAGTTCCAGCAAGGGCAGACCAAGTTGCGCTACCATTACATCCCCCAGACGGGTTCATTGCACGATTTGACCGTGCAAATTGGCGAAGGTGCACCGTTTTACCCCAGCAACTACGGCGGCCCACGGTTTCTCGTCAGCGGTCAAGATATCCCCATCTGGGAGACTGACCCTGAACAATATGCTTATCAGGCGCGGATCATCGACGGGATAACCCTAGAAGTGAAGTGGCAAGCCCGCTTTAGCGCGCAGACCATCCCCTATACCTATCGCTTCACCCTGCAAGGCAAGACTTTGATTATCGAGGTTGAAGCCCCTGGGACGGACATTTCTGCCTTCACCCTCGACCGCTCCGAAGCGACGCCCGATGCGGAGCTGATTGCGGTTCCTTATTTGCCGTTCTTCCATTTGCTGCGCGTTCAGGATCATTTTCTTTCTGCCTTTTTTGATTGGCAACTCACCAGCGCTTCGACTTTGGAGAAAATGGGTGAGGTAATCTCGGAGCAATCCCTCGCCTTTAGCCAGACGGCGTATTACCATCCGAACACCGCCGGCGAGCGGCAGCCGCTCCATGAAGTGATTTATCTAACAGTCTCGGATCGGCTTGACGAGGTTCTGCCCAGCCTGCCCGCCGAGCCTTCGCCCGGCGCAGGCGAGTTGGCGGGAAAGGTGGTGCTCGACTTATGGGCAGAGAGACCCTTTGCCGAGGACGCTCAACTGCTCCAAGCCCTCTCTGCACGCGGCATCGCCGACCTGATCGTAATCCGCCACAATTGGCAGCGCTGCGGTTTTGATGATTGCTATCCCAACGTCTTGCCCGCCAATCCCCGCTGGGGTGGGGACGCAGCTTTGCTCGAGCTCAGTCAAACTGCTCTACAAGCGGGATACCGCTTTGCGTTGCACGAAAACTATGTCGATCTCTATCCCAATTCAGAGTTCTTCTCCCCTGAATGGCTGCCGCTCGGCCCCGAAGGGTCTCCAATCGAGGCTTGGTTCAACCGCACCACCGGAGTTCAATCCTATTTGCTCAGCCCGACCCGCAGCCTCGAAGTGGCGCAGCAGTTCGCCCCCGAAATCCACCGTCGCTATCAAACGACGGCGAGTTATCTAGATGTCTCCACGGCAGTCAATCCCGCTGAGAAAGTGGATTACAACGCTGCTATTGAAGGGAACGCTCGGTTTGCGACCTCTTGGCGAGCGTATCAGCAACTTTTAGCCTATCAGCGTCAGGCGCATCAGGGGCAAGTCCTTGGGGAGGGCGGGCATCATTTTCTGTATGTTGGCCAGGTAGATGCCGTGTTGGCTGAGGACGCGGGGCGAGAGCAAGCCGGAGCTTCTCTGCCACCGCTAGTTCATTTCGATCTACTCCGAATCCACCCCAAGATGGTGCGCTTTGGGATGGGGTTCTACCCGTGGTATTTTGCGCAGGGAGAGCAGCTCAAGTGGACAAATTACACCTTAGAAGAGCATTATCGGTACATGGCAAATGAGATCGCTTATTGTCACGGCGGCTACATTCCCACCCCTGACTCATTGGGGGAATTGGAAGAGGTTCTGGCGTTTATCGAACGGGAAGTGCGCCTGGTGGCGCCGATTCATCGGCGTTGTGCGCTTGCCCATCCGCTGCGGATTCTTTATCACCTCAACGGGGAGTTGATCGAAGTGGAGCAAGCCCTCGGCGCCGAGGCGATTTGGCAGATTTTTGTCGAATACGACAACGGATTGCAGGTGTGGGTGAACCTACATCCGACAGAGAATTGGCCGGTTGAGCTGCCATGGACTCCTACCTGGGTGGACTACAGCGCGCTGGTGGACGGCAAACGGCAAGATGGCGTGGGCGAGCGAGGCGGGCGAGCCCATCTCCTGCCGCCCAATGGTTGGGTAGCTGCGCAACCGTAAATAGGTTGATCAAACGTTGCAAACTTCTCAAGGCAAGTTGATCAGTTGGCGAGATTTGATAAAGCTGGGGTGGAATGTATAACCTTATCATTTGACACCTAGGTAGGTCACTCAAAGTTGTGTGTGAAGTTTCCTACAAACGGTCGCGGGAGAGGATTTGAATCCGAATTCTACCTTGAGGGAAGCGGTTAGACAGCTTGGAGAAAAACCCATTATTGCATTCGGGGTGATCAGGAGGGTGAGTTGTTTAGGAGTGACGGAATAAACACAGATCGCTGGCAGGGGCGCCTGCGAAGGAAAACCGTCAATTAATTCACAACAGATCAACGAATGGGTTAGGGCGGACGGAGACGCGCACCTTCTGTGGACGTGACCGCAAACAAGACGCAGATGCACGCAATCCTCTATTCGTTTGCATTGCTATAAGCTTTCGGTAGGATACCTTGCATCTGCTCGCTGAACAATTCCCCTAAGGCATTCAATCGTTGCGGGGCAGGGCTGGTGTAGATGCCCGCGTGGCTGAGGTTTAAGCGTTGTTCCACCACTGTTCTCAACAGGCGACAGCCCGCCTCGACCGGATCGATGACCGGCATCGCCATCTGCTCCTGAAAGCGTTCGACAAAAGCAGTCAAACCGGCACAGCCCAGCAAGAGCACATCGGCGCCGCGGGCACGCAGCCGCTCGGCGCAAGCGACCAGTGTCTCTAAGGTGCGTTCGGGTTCGGCATCGAACGAAAGCACGCGCATATCCAGCGATTCAGAACCCGCATAACGCGCTTCTAGGCCATACGTTCGCACCATGCTGTCCATCAACTCAACCGCACGGCGCATTCCGGCCAGGATACCAAATTTTCCCCCCAATAGCAAAGCTAGCGACATCGAGGCTTCGGCGATGCCGATCAGCGGCACCGCAGAGATTTCCTTCAAGGCAAAGATGCCCGGATCGCCAAAACAGGCGAGCAGAATCCCGTCATAAGTTTCCGGCGGTTGTAGCACCAAAGGCAGCACACAAACGGTTGCCAGATGATAGTCATACCAGGATTCTAAAGATTCGGGTCCGGCCGGCGCATGGCGCACGGTGCATTGCCAATCGCCCTGAAAGCAACGGTGCGCCGTAGCTTCGATCTCGGCGGTCATCGTTGGCGAGGTATTCGGGTTAATGACCAATGCCTTTGGCATTTACGCACCTTTTGGAGGATAAATCAAATCGTTTTCAAAATCTTGTTGGCGCGCCGCGGGATCGCGTTCGGCCGGATCGCCCAAGCCGCCGCCGGAGGGGCACAGGTCGCGCACCACCGTGCCGGCTCTGACGCCCATGTTGTCAATCTTGGAGGGCAGCAAAATCCCTTCCGGGTGTTCTGCCGTGAACAGAACCACGCCGCCCGTTGCGCCATCCTTGCCGCCTTTTAAGCCCCAAGGCGCATGGCGGAAGCCATCCCCTTCTACAGAGATAAAGCCATCGGTCAAAAGACGCGTATCCCGCAAGGGGCCAAAGCCACCGCGCCATTTACCATCGCCCGGTGAGTTCTCGCGCAGTTCGTAGCGCTCCACGCGCAAAGGATAGTGGGCTTCGATGTCCTCGATGGGGTTGTTCTTGGTGTTGGCGTAGAGCACATCTACGGCATCCAATCCATCCATGCCGTAGATGCCGCCGTAGGCGCCTTCGGTCACATCCATATAAATCCACGGTTTGCCGTTAATTTGTCCAGAAAAGGTAATTGCCTTGGTTGTCGAGCAGCCGGCACAAATGCGCTCCGGCAAAACATCTTGCAAAGCGCGCACAATCAGGTTGGCAACCATTTGCCCGCCGCAGAAGCGCCCAATGGTTGGCGCCGGGAAGGTGGCGTTGACAATGCTTCCTTTAGGTGCATGGATTTGGATGGGGCGGAACATGCCGGCGTTGTGGGGAAGGTTAGGAAATTCCGTTTCGGGAAGCAACAGGGTGCGCAGGGTTAATAAGACGGCCATATCGGTGGTGCCGTAGAACGGCATGTTAATCGGAGCGTGGTCAAGTTGTGGGGCACTGCCAGTGAAATCGACAAAAATTTGATCGCCGCGGATCTCCAAGGTGACACAGATGGGGATATCGACTTCGCCGGTGTCTTCATAGCCGTCCAGATAGCCGGTAGCGCGATAGACGCCATCTGGAAGGGCAGCAATTGCCTCACGCATGCGCAGTTCGGTGACCTGCAAAAGGCGTTCGGCGGCAGCGCGCAATTTCTGCAATCCGTACCGTTCGACCAAGCGAGCAAAGCCTTTCTGCCCCCAGCGGCAGGCAGCCACCTGAGCGCGCAAATCGCCGCTGACCAGTTCGGGCATGCGCACATTGCTTTCAATCAATCGCCAGTTGGGGATAACGGGCTTCCCTTTNAACTCGACAGGGTAAGCCAGCAGGCGCAGCCCCTCGCTAAAGGCATCGTGCGCCTTGATAATGCAAGTGCCCGGCACGGCGGCACCGATATCGACATGATGCGCTGCCGTTCCCACAAAACCGAAGAGTTCGCCTTCGGCGAAAAGCGGGGCAACGGCGCCGATATCCGGACTGTGGCTGGCGCCGCGGAAGGGGTCGTTGTGCAGATAAATTCCTTCGGGGTCTAAAATTTCGCCGTATTCGGCTAAGGTCTCCATAACCCCGCGGCAATACCCTGCCAAGGGACCCATTTGCAAGGGGGTCGTCTCTGCTTCACCAAGCAGTTCATAGTTGGCGGAGACAATCGCCGCACCGTAATCATCCGATTCGCGGATCAAGGAGGAATAAGCCGCTCGTTTCAAGCGATGTCCTACCTCGCGCGCCAAGGTGGTCAAGGCGCCATAGATGACTTGATCCTCTAAAGAGAGCAGTGAGATGTTAGCAGAATGAGAGGGGTTCTTCATTTTCGTCGAATCCGTATATAACCGTTTTCAACCACTTGTGCAAACCAACCGCTGGGGATATAGATGGTAGCATCCCGTTCGGTGATCACCGCCGGACCTGCCACTTGGAAATTTGCCGGTAGCAAGCGGCGTTCGAGGAGACGCGCCTCGTTAGCTTGGAAGATGCTCTCACCGGGTAATCTCTCGTACACAAGAACGCGCCGCTCTGGAGGAGTTTTTAGGGTGCCATCAAAGGTAAAGCTCCAAGTAGGAGAGGGTTGCTCCCAGGCTACTCTGAGTTCCACCCATTCAACGGGGGAATTTTTCATACTAAAACCGTATTCATGTTCGTGGGCAAGGTGAAAGCGTTGCTCCAATTGCTCCAAATCCACCGGTTCATCCACGGGGACTTCCACTTCAAAACCCTGTCCGAGATAGCGCATTGCTGCGGTGCGCATCAATTTTGCGCCGGCTGGGGGTTGTGTAGATAACTTTTTGGTTGTTTGTCTAAAGAGACTTTCCGCTTCGGTTGGGTCAACCTCGCGGAGAAGACGCAATACGGTTGAAGCTGCCTCGCGTCGCTGGGGTGCTGAGAGCAAGCCCCAAGCGGCTAACAACCCGGGGCGAGGCGGCACAATGACTTCCGCCAATTCGAGGACATCCGCCACACCGCATGCCACCAGCGGTCCTGCCCCGCCAGCAGCCACCAAGGAGAGTTCCGCCGGGTCTAGCCCGCGTTTGACCGTTCGTTCGCGGATACCGAAGGCGATATTGGCCTCTGCCAAGCCCAGCACGTCCAAAGCAGAATGGATCACGACATCTTTATCTGCGCGGAACGCCTGTTCAAAGGCTTTCCAAGCCAAATCGGGATAAATGGGCAAAGTGCCACCCAGCAACAGATCAGGCGGGATGCGACCGACAATCACTGCGGCATCGGTCACTGTCGGTAGCTCTCCGCCGCGACCGTAACACGCCGGTCCAGGCTCTGCGCCCGCCGATTGCGGACCAACATGGATGGCGCCAAACTCATCTCGTTTGACTAGAGAGCCACCACCCGCTCCAATGGTATGGAGATCGAGCATGGGGATTTGTAACGGGTAGCCGCCAATGCGCCGTTCTTCCCAAGGCGCTTCGTTGAGCCGCCCATCGCGCACGACCACAATGTCCGAGCTGGTGCCGCCGACATCCAAGCCAACGCAATGCTTGAGCCCCAAATCTTGCACCACGCGCACGCAGGCGTTGCCGGCTGCCGCTGGTCCGGAAAGGGCTAAGCGAATGGGCGTGCGGCGCAACTCGCCATAAGTTTCATGAGCGGAAAGGTTGACATCCTCCAATCCGCCATTGCTCGTCATCATGGTCAAGCGCACCCCTTCCCACAGTTGTTGAATTTGACGGCTCAAATCCGAAAGATATTGCGCTGCGCCGGGTGCCACGCGTGCGTTCCAAGCAGTGGTCATAAAGCGTTCATATTCGCGGAAGCGGGGCGAGACCTCGTGAGACGTGCAGATGAACAAATGAGGAGCTTCGCTGTGTGCCCACTGCTCGGCAAGGCGTTCATGCTCTGGATAGCGGTAGGCATGTAAGAATCCAATCGCAATCGCTTGAACCCCTTGTTCGACCAACCAGCGCACCACTTGACGCACCTCAGCTTCGTTTGGAGGTACAACGACCTGACCATCGGCGCCAATCCGTTCTGCTACTGTGCGCCGCCATTTGCGCGGCACTGGCGGATAGTGCTGTTGGGGAATCTCCTGGCGGATGGCGTAGGTCAAAGGGCGTTCATGGCGGCCGATGTGCAAAACATCGCGCATCCCTTGGCTGGTGATAAAGCCGGTGGGCGCCCCTTTATGTTCGAGGAGCATATTGGTCACCAAAGTTGTGCCATGTAAGAAAGCACTCGGAGGTTCTTCTAATTGCAGCGCTTCCACTGCGGCAATCACTGCCCGCCAGGGTTCTTGAGGTGTTGAAGGCACTTTGGCGATACGGATGCCCTGTGGGGTGACCGCAATGGCGTCGGTGAAGGTGCCGCCGATGTCAATGCCAATGCGTGTGCTGATGCTCACGAAAGAGTCTCCTTGGTCAGTTGTTCTAATTCCTCCACCTTCAAAACGCTGCGGAAAGGTTCATCCATGCTGATCTTCTGTGCTAATCGGGTGATCTGCGGCGGCTCCACGTAGGTCTGTTGCAAGATCTCTGGCTGGGCAAAGACCTGTCTTGTTGGGGCATCTAACAAGACTTGTCCTTGGCCTAAGACTACTGTCCGTTCGGCATAATCGGCAACGATGCGCATTTCATGGGTGATGATGATAATCGTGTGCCCTTCTTCTTTCCACAAGGCGCGCAGAAAGTTCATCACTTCGAGTGACTGTTGCATATCCTGCCCGGTGGTTGGTTCATCGACGATAATCGTGCGCGGCTTTAGGGCGAGGATCGAAGCAATCGCCACGCGCTGGCGTAAGCCTTTGGGCAAAAAATAGGGGTGGGTCTCGAACAAATCCTCGCTCACGCCGGCAACGCGGGCAGCTTCGCGCACGCGTTCCTCCACCTCTTCTTCGGGCAGATTGATATTGCGCGGACCATAAGCGATCTCGCTCTTGACACTGCGGTTGAACAGTTGGTGATCGGGGTTTTGAAAGACATACCCTACTTTGGTCACCAATTGCTTGATCACTCCTCGGCGGCTGGTATCGATCCCTTCGACGATGACTTTCCCTGCCGTTGGCTTGAATAAGCCATTGATACATTTCGAGAGTGTCGTCTTCCCCGAACCGTTTTGACCGATAAAGGCAATAAATTCTTGCTCGCCGATTTCGAGGTTGATCCCCAAAAGGGCTGGCGTTCCATCGGGATAGGTGAAATCGAGGTTTTCAACGGTAATTAATGGCTTCATTTCACCACCTTTTTCTGGAAGAGGGGCAAAATCAATTCGGTGGCTTCATCCAACTCGAGTGGTAAACGGGCATCTGAAGTGAGATAACCCTCATTCTTCAACCACTGAGTATACTCGGTGCATTCGGGTGGCAAAATCCCTTGTTCGCGTAGATACAGCGGATTAGTAAAGAAGTCTAAGGTCGGTTCATGGCGCACAACTTGACCGTCCGACATGAGGATCATCTCGTCCGCCAAGGGGGCCAATTGTTCAATGTTGTGCTCTGCTACAATGAGGGTATGCTTTTTTTCTTCTTTCAATTTGCGCAAGATGTCAAAGATCAAGCGTTTGCCCAAGGGGTCGATCATCGAGGTCGGTTCATCCATCATAATAATCGGCGGGTTCATCGCCAGCACACAGGCAATTGCCACGCGTTGCTTTTGACCGCCGGAAATGTCATAGGGGCTTTTATCCAACAGGTCTTCGATCATGGTGATCTGGGCTGCCCACTCAAGGCGTTCTTTGATCTCACTGAGCGAATAGCCGATGTTTTCCAGTCCAAAAGCCAATTCTTCCTCGACGGTCATCGCCGTGAACTGCGCTTCTGGATCGGAAAAGACCAAACCAACTTTGGTCGCTAATTCCAACGAGTCCATCTCGCGAACTGGCTTGCCAAACAACAACACCTGCCCCCGATAAATGCCGTTGAAACTATGCGGGATCAAGCCGCAGATTGCCGAGAGCAAAGAAGTTTTGCCCTGCTCATTGGCACCGACAACACCGATGAATGAGTGCTCTTGAATTTTTAGGTTGATGCCTTTGAGGGCAAATTCTTTGGTATTTTCGTACTTCCACTCTAGGTTTTGAAATTCAATGATGGTTTCCATAGGCTTAATTGGGGATGTTCAAAATAGTGCGCAGATAAATATTCAAGGGGGAATGACTAAGGGCAAAGACGCCAAAGAAGACTTGGGCAAAGGCAACCGCTAAAAAGATCGCTGCTAGAATGAATATCGCAACCCAATCGCGAGTGCCCATCATGTAACGGGAGCGGATGTAATCCGAGCGTTTTCCGCCTGTGCCAACCCGTCCGGTGAGGGTGTAGCCACGCGCAAAGAGGGCGTTGCTGATCTCATCCGCGCGGCGCAGGGCAATGGAGAAGAGCGGCACCAGATACATCACATACAGCTTCGCCTGATCGGAAAAGCGCATCGCTTTGGTGTCTAGCCCGCGCGCCTGTTCGGCTTCACGAATAATGCGGAAATCCTCCATGAACATCCCGGCAGCCCGGATGGATAAACTGATTACATAAGAAACGACAAAAGGCATCCGCAGCGTGCGTAAGCCAACTAACATATCCCGCTCGTGGTTGGTCGAAAAGTACAAAATGGTGCCGAAGAGCATAGCGATCAAGCGCCAATAAGAGGCGAAGGTGAAGAAGAAAGGCTGATAATAAATGGTGATGCCGAGCACTTTTAGTGGGGTGTAGGAAGGGTCTCTGCCAG
Source organism: Anaerolineales bacterium (assembly GCA_026415275.1). GTDB lineage: Bacteria > Chloroflexota > Anaerolineae > Anaerolineales > UBA4823 > NAK19. The sequence continues at coordinate 8 of JAOAHK010000061.1, read as the reverse complement.
GGGCAAGG
>JAOAHK010000060.1 GCA_026415275.1 Anaerolineales bacterium | reverse complement strand
ATGTTAAGACTGCTGCGCGGAGAAGTCGGTAGAGCGATAGAGTCGAGGGCGACAATCACCTTCGCCAAGTGATGGACAGCCGAAGGACTGCCAAAATTCACCCATGCATGCCCACCAGCGGTCTCGACCGTAATGCGGTAACGATGAACACCTAGCGCACGATGATAAACATGACCTAACGCCATACCCTCTAAGACCAAATAAGCTGCTACCTCTTCTCCAAAACGATCAACCACAGCGCGCATCCCGCGTAAATTCCCTAAACCTTCTTCGCACACTGTGGCAACCAACCACAGATCTCCGAGGCAGGGGAGTGAATATTCTTCCAACGCCCACAATACACCAAAAAGCGCCGCGACCCCTAAAGCGTTATCCCCAATGCCCGGCCCATAGATACGGTCGTCTTTCCACACCGCTGCTCGATTCATTTCCACAGGAAAGACGGTATCCAAGTGAGCACAGATCAGGATTGGCAGTTTTTTTCTTTCCCCTTTGCGCCAAGCGTAGACATTACCGACTGGATCAGCAAAAACCGAATCGACAGACTCGGCTCGAAATCGTTCCAAAACAAAACTCCCACGTTCTGACTCGTGGAATGTAGGAGCAGGAATACGCTGGATCTGAATCGCCAGATTGAGGATACGTTCCAAAAGGTGGGGAGATGGGTTCCATTTCATAATTTGCGCACCGCTTGTCGCAACGACTCCAATCGAGCGAGAGGTAAACGAGGTTCGCAATCTAAGGCATAAAAAACACCAATCCCTTCTGAGGCAATCGAAGCAGCAACATTGCCATACAAAGCTGCCTCAAGCGGATCATAGGTTTTACAGAAGCCAGCCAAAAAGCCACCACAAAAAACATCTCCTGTGCCGTGCAAAGAAATCGTGCGTGCAGGATAGGGTGGAACAAACCAGCGGTTTCGGCTGCGAGCATCATACACCAACTGGCTCAATCCACGTTGACGGACAACAATGATCTCAACAAATTCCCCTAAAGCGTCGAGCATTTCTAAAAGATCGGTTGTACGCTCTTTGAATAGATTGCGCAAATCCTCATCACTTGGCAGAAATGCTGTTAATCCGCGCAAAATTTGGGGCATATCGGTCAGGAATGTCGGCGTCATATAGCCCGGTGATGGAGCTAAGGTAAGACTCGTGACTAATCCTTGGCGCAACAGAGAGGGAAGGAGATTATGCGTTAGATAGTCAATCGGAGCAACATGAGCTGCCGTAGCGTCCAGATACAATTTAGGCAAATCGGTCGAACGCAACGTGAGCGGCTGGCTTTGTGTGCGGCTATCTGGATAAGACAGGGGCGGTTGATACCCCATCAGCGCTTTAGGGAAGGGCAAACGATGATGAGCATAATGTAAAACGACATATTCTTGTGAGTAGGTTTCCAGATCATGATAATAATAGAACGCCCGCACATCGATCGGTCGTTTTTCCACCCTTATCCCTTGAATATCCAACCCTCTTTGCTCAACTTCATTCAACCATTCTAACGGATAATCCTCGCCTACCCGAGCGACAATACCTGCAACACGATCTTTCTGCCAGAGTTTCCATCCCACTGCTGAATAAAGCGCGTTTCCCCCCATTTGGTCTTCAAATGTTTGTCCATCTCCTAGAAGGAGAAAGTCCCGTTGTAAGCGTCCGACAAAGACTGCGCTTGGTGATAAAACCATAATCTTGAGAAGGCGACATTAATCATGATCGACAATCAACGATGAACTCGGTCACATATTGAATTATACTCGTAACCCTCGCTAACCTTGGTGGAGGACTTTATCATCTTGCGATAAGTTATTCCACACCCTCTGCATCGAAATCATCAGAACTCGGTATAATATGACAAGAATTTTCACAATCTAAGCATTTGGAGGAAACAGATATGGCTGAGATAACCATAGAGCTACGCAAAAATGGCTCGATGAAACTCCCCGGACCTCTGGTGCTGGTGGATGAGAACGGACAGGAGCAAGTGATCGAAAGGCCTTTAATATCGTTTTGCCGTTGTGGGGCATCCAAAGAAAAGCCGCTTTGCGATGGCTCACACAAGGAAATCGGCTTTGAAGGGCCCTCCTTTACCATAAAGCTTAAAACTTCCTAAGCAATCAATCCACCTCTATCCCCCTCTCCCGCTGGGAAAGGGGTTAAGGATGAGGGCATCGGAGGGCGGACGTCCCCGTCCGCAGTGTTCGCAGGCGAGGACGCCTGCGATTCCAGTCTGTTCTCCCCTCGCCTTGTGGGGTAGGGGGGGAGGGTGGAATGTGATCAAGTTTTCAATACATTCCCCTGTGCTGCTGAAGTGATGTTCTTGAGCAAGATGATTGTCATCAATACATTGGTAAGCGCGATGGTCGGGAAAATGACCAACTCCACGACACTGATTGGCACTCCAACTCGCCACATATTCAACCCCATCAAACTGACGGCCACACCCAAGGTGAGGAATTTCAGCATCCCCACCGAAGCAAGCAGGTAACCCCAAGGATCGCGGCGGAGCAAGAGGATGCCCGAAAGGATACAAGTTGGCACAACAATCCCCAGATCCATGGCTTGGATGAACATGCTGGTTGTATTCTCCAGCGCGGGAACTGCGCCTGGGGCAAAAGTGGCAGCAATGCGTCCTAGCCAAGCTAAGAGCAAGAATCCAGCCGCAAAGAAGAGCAACGCGGCAATCCACCCGCGGGGTAGTTTGTCGGAAAAATGGGCCGGCAGAGAGGGGATATCAAAGGACATCATCACCAACACAAAGGCGAACAAGCTCAAACTGAACAGCGCCACATAGACCAGAAACAGCGGGTTGTATGCTGCGCCAAAACACATGCTCATGTAGGTGTAGAGAATGAAGCCCAGTGTACCTGCCAGCAACAATCGTCCGCGCAAGGAGCCACGCAAGGTCAGCCAGAAGGAAATCGCCAGCAGGGGCAAGCCGAGCACGAACGTGACCAGGTCGTTGGCTTGCATTTGGGCGGCGGAACTGACCGTATCCCAGTAGTATAAGCCGCGGGCGTTAATGGTCACTTCCTCGCCGCGGAAGGTGATCAGCGGGTAGGGCGTTCCCTCGGCGGGTAATAGACCGCCTAGCGCAGCGATTAACGCCAAGCTGAAGATGGGTGGGATGAGCCATTTAAGAGCATTCTGATATTTCATGGGACACTTATTCTTCATTAGGAAAGGTTGCGAAAGAAAGCGTTAAAGCCGGCAATTGACGGGAGAAATCGGGGTGAATTTCGATGGCATTTTCACGGATAGCAAATCTCCACGGTTGGGTGTTGTGCCCATTAGCGGCAAGGATGGCAGAACGGACAAGATTGTACATGAAAGAATTTTCACCGGTGAAATTGGTTGCCCGATGGCTCTGTGGGTTTTTCATGAGAAAACCTTTCTAAAAAACGACAGAGGACCAGGCTTGAATCTCGCTCCAATTGCGAAGGTCGCCAAGGGACGAATTTTTTTGGGCAGCCCCAACCATCTTTACGATCAGACGATCCACAAAGGACAGAGTTTCAAGGTCGATTTTGCCGGCGAAAAACGCTTCATCCACAGGTTTTAACAGTGGACGAACGGAATTCAAATAAGCCAGGCGGGCGGCATGGCTGGTTTCGTCGGCGCCTAGGTTGAGCATGTGCACGGTGAACAATGCCACGGGCAGTTGCCCAAGCGCAATTTGATTGCGCTTGACAAAATCTACCATCTCTGGCAGCCAGTTTCCCATGCGCACAGCGCTGCCCAAGATAACCGCATCGTAGCCGTCCAGCGCTGGGTTGGCTTTAACGGGTTTGACATCCACACCGAAGCCGCGCCCAGCGAGGGTTTCGCCAATGGCAACGGCAATTTCCGCTGTAGAACCGGCGCGGGTGGCATAGGTGATCAGAATGTGTTGATTCATCGAATCGTCCTTTCTAAAAGTGAGTTCGGGAGTAGCTAATCTAGGGGTGCGCGTGGCAGCGTAGCCCAAACCTGAGCAGGCGACGGCTGTTGCACCGAGTGTCAGTCCGCTCAGTTTCAGAAAATCGCGACGAGAAAGTTTTTGTGCACTCATGGGGTTTCTCCAGGATCAATGGATAAAGATAAAAGGACACAACCGCGATTGTGCAAGCTGCGCAGGATGCCCAGCAGCCCAGACTGATCAACTTGCAGGTTGTCAAGCCTGATGGTCTTGCCGGTGAACACGGGTCTCGTCCTAGGCGGACAGAAGGTGGCGATGAAATCGCCATCCAATTCTCCATATACGGTCAGGGTATAGGTGTGCATTCCACTTAGGGTTATTTTGGGGTTTGATTTCATCGTGATACCTCAAGTGCTTGCAGTGTACCCCCGGGCAGATAAAAACGGACTACCCAAAGATGTAGTCCGCTAAGGATAAAAGATGTAGTTCTGGGTTATTCGAGCAAACCCACTTCGCGTGCCCGCTCGATGGCTTTGACTTGCTTATCTGCGCCTAATTTTCGGTAAATGCTCTTGATGTGAAAGCGGACGGTATTCAAGCTCACCACCAATTGTTCTGCGATCTCGGCGTAGGTTGTCCCTTTTGCTAAAAGGCGCAACACTTCCAATTCTCGCTCGCTAAGCGGCTCGACCAAACCCTCTGGTGGATGAGACCTGATGCTAGTTCGCTCCATCACCGGAAAGGCCGCCAGCAATTTGTGAACATAATCCGTCTTCTTTTTTAACCGCCTTAAGATTTGTGCGACCTCGGCTCCCTTATCAACCAAAGAGCGGAGGTACCCTTCTGGTTCGGCTATGGCAAGGGCGCGTTCCAACCACTCAGAGGCGGACTTGGCATCTCCCAATTTTTCGTGGATCAAAGCTCCCAGCACGGATGCCAGCATGGTTGTGTAGTTGCGTTGACTGCCCTCCGCCACGGTGACGATTCGCTCTGCAAGTTTGATCCCTTCTCTGAGATGTTCCTCTTCTCTATGCCTGAGCAGGATGTGAAGATAAGCAAGTTGAATTTCATCTGGAGCGTGAATAACCTTATCACCATCCGTGATACCGCTCTGCTGCAAGATCGCTTCTGCTTCAGGGAGGTTGCCGACCGCAAGGAAATACTCGACCTGATGCGCAATCAAACTTGGTCTTAACCAACCGGGTGCTCCTGCCTGGATCAATTCCTGCGCATCTTGGAGATTTTTCACCGCGCCATCTAGGTCTCCTTCGGTAAGGAGCAAGCGGGCTAAGTTAAGTTTGGTATAGACCAAGGAAGCCCGATGACCGAGAAATGTGCTCAACTGAATGCCACGCAGATAAGCTTCGCGCGCCTGCTCGACCTGATTGCGCTCGTAATAGACCAGCCCTAATGCCCCATACACCGCCCCAATGATGGGGGACACTGCCTCTTTGGATTTCTCCATCTGTTCGATCATTTGGGTTGACACCTGTTCAGCAAAAGTCAACCTTCCGTACTGGAGGCTCATCAGGACGAGATGGGAAATTGCCAGCGCTCCAGTGACCGAGTCGCCTGAGTCGCGGCTGAAATGCACGGCTTGCTGCAAAGCTTCTACTGCGCGATCAAATTGCCCAGCTTGGCGATACCCTGCTCCTAAACCTAGATAGGCTAGACCCAACACGCGGATGTTTTCAGGAGAGACAACATTCAACGCGTTTTCAGCGTGTTCGATGGCCTCCATGATCCTGCCTTGGGCTTGCTTAAGATTGGCTTTCAGTGCCAGGCACTCTGCCTGCAAATCGCCCTCTGCCGCTGCTGTCTCCAAGGCTGACTCAACCTGTTCGAGGTAGGGCATCACTTCGGCAAAATTGCCGCGCAGGAGATACATCCAGGCGAAGCTGAGGTTTGCCCGCAGGCTCCGCGCGCGCCATTCCGCAGGCAAAGATTGCAACCAAGCTTCAACCTGACGCGCATATCCTTGATTCAGCAAGGTCCAAGTGTGTTTTTCAAGCAGTTTTGCTGATCGGGCAAAATCTGCAGCGGCAAGGGCATGGTCGATGGCTTCCAGCGGCATGTCTTGGTGTTCGAACCACTTCGCCGCTCGGAGATGGAGTCCTTGCAGTTGTTGCGGCTGGGAACGCCTCAGCAAGCCAAGAAGCATATCGGCGAAGAGATGATGATAGCGATACCAATGTCCTTCGTCATCCAAGGGGGTCAGAAAGAGATTGGAAGTTAGCAACTGCTCCAGTAACCAGGCAGAATCGCTGCGCTGAGCCACTGCGTTACACAGGTCGGCGTTGAATTTTGTGAGAATGGAGGTCTGGAGCAGAAATTCCTGCACGGTAGGGGCTTGTTGTTTGAGCACCTCTTCGGTGAGATAACTGAGAATATGACGGTTATCTCCACTCAGAGAGGCAATCACGGCAGATGGATCTTTGCGTCCCTTCATCGAGAGAGCAACCAATTGTAAACCCGCCACCCAGCCTTCAGTGCGCTGCTCCAAAAGTGAGAGTTCGGCCTCAGAAAGCGGGATTTGGATCAATTCTCGAAAGAAGCTCTCAATCTCTTTTTTTGTAAAGCGCAAATCCGCAGCGCGAATCTCGGTCAACTGGGCGTGGGCGCGCAAGCGTCCCAATGGCATAGCGGGATCTTCGCGAGTGACGATGATAAATTGTAATGGCAGGGGTTGAGCAATCAATTCCTGCAAAATGTCGAAAATGAAGGGGTCTTGGATCGATTGGAAATCATCCAATACACAAACCAGAGAAATCTTTGAAGCCAACAGGTCTTCAGTCAATAAAGCAACCAACGTCTCGCGCGGTGGGAGTTGATTGGCTTCGAGCAAAGCCCTCAATTCTGTGCCGATGGTTGGATCGGCTTTTTGCAGCGCGGCGATCAAGTAAAGGAAAAAGCGCAAAGGCTCATTGTCGGAGTCGTCAAGGGAAAGCCAAGTGACGGTTCGCTGGACACTCTCCCGCCATTCTGCCACAAGAGCGCTTTTCCCATATCCGGCAGGAGCCGAAATCAGGATCAGCGGGTGACGAAAACGCAAACCCTCTTCAATGCGAGCTACAAGGTCTGGTCGCTTCACGCTCCGCGCCGGCGCAGGCGGGGGATAGAATTTGGTGGCAATCAAAGGGCGGGGAAAAGCGTGCTCACGAGAACTCTCCATATCTTCCATTCCCGAATATAACTCAGAATTTCCCCCCTGTCTACCTACAGCATCTAGCGCTATTTGACATTCCTCGCTATTCGCGGTATATTCTGAAAAGCGTTCGGGTGGGTCCGGCGCGGCGGAAGCCTGCGAACCCCGTCAGGTCCGAGAGGAAGCAGCGGTAAGGAGGTCCTTCTGGGTGCCGCCGGGTAGCCTGCCCGACGCTTTTTGTTGATTTTTCACAAAGAACCTCTTTCATTTTTGTTCATCCTTTCGGTTGACGCACCTCTCCAAACTCGTTATAAACAAAAGCAATGATGGGTTTGATTGGTTCTAAGTTCAACGCCAAGCGCAGCCCGAAGACCGCACCTCGGTTTTCGGCTGTTGGGCTGTTTGGATGAAGTTAGGAAAAACGCAGCAGAAGCCAGTCCCTGTCCAAGCAACGCTCCCTCCGAAACCGAGGGAGCGTTCACTTTTTATTTTTGGAGATAAACCATGATCGAAATTCTGGACTCAACATTGCGAGAAGGAGAACAGACCCCCTTTGTTAACTTTCTGGTTGAAGAAAAAATGGAGATTGCTCGCCTGCTAGACTTGGTGGGAGTGGAAATGATCGAAGCCGGCGATCCAAGCGTCTCCCCAAAAGTCGCTGAAGCTATTGAACAAATTGCCAAGTTAGGCTTAAGGGCAGAGATCGTTGCCCATTCTCTGGCGAGACGAGAGAATATCTTACGGGCGCGTGATGTGGGCGCTCAACGCGTGGCAATCTTTTACGCTACCTCATCCATCCATCTCAATGTCAAGTTGCGCAAGACACCTCAAGAAGTGATCGATATTATCAGCGAACATGTAGCCTATGCGCGCAGTTTGGGTTTAAAGGTGCGCTATACACCAGAAGACGCCTCGCGCACTGATTTGGAATTTCTGATCCAGGTGTGCAACGCAGCTATCCAAGCTGGAGCTGACCGGATCAGCTTCGCCGACACCGTGGGTGTGCTGAAGCCCGAAGAGGTTTATGAACGCATTCAAACCCTCCGCCAGCATCTGCTCCCTTGCGCTATCGATTTGCATTTTCACAATGATCATGGCCTAGCCCTTGCCAATGCCATGGCGGGGATTCGCGCGGGTGCAAACTGCATCCATACCACCGTCAATGGGATGGGAGAACGCTGTGGCATCCCTGATTTAGCCGAAGTGATCATGGTCTACCATAACCTAGAAGGGGTGAAAAAATATCGCTTGCCGCCCTTGATGGCATTGGTGGATTACGTGGAGAAAACAAGCGGCTTCTTTGCTGCTCCCAACAAACCGGTCAGCGGGCAAAACGCCTTTTCACATAAGAGCGGTGTACATACCAACGGAGTGCTCAAGGACCCCCGTACTTACGAGCCGTTTGACCCAGCGCTTTTGGGCAGAGAACGAAAACTCATCATCGACAAATACACAGGCAAGAGCGCTGTCCTCGCTCGTTTGGCTGAATATGGTGTTGAAGTTACCCCTGAAGAACTTGAGCGGATCCTGATCGAGATCAAAAACCTCGGCGATAGCCGCAAGCAACTGTTTGACGCCGACATTCTCGATATAGCGGAGCGTGTCACGGGACGCGCCATTGATATCATCCCGCGCGAGATCGAAGCAATGATAATGTTGGAAGTGGAGTCACATGTCTATACCACTTCGGTGGTGCGTCGTCTGCGTAGTTTTCGTAATGTAAAGAACTTATTTGAGATCAGCGGCGAATTTGACGTCAGTGCCATGGTCAGCGCGGAGAACGTGATGGCGCTGAACAACCTGATTGAAGAAATTCGGCGCATTCCGGGGGTCAAACGCACCGAAACACGCCTGATTCTAAAAAAATATCCAAGCAACGGCAAAGTGAACACCGCTATGGAAGCTGTGATGCAGAGGAATTGAGCGAAGAAGGCGGGTGGCAAAAAACCACCCGCCTATGCATAGAAAAGCTCAGTTTTGCAGTCGCGCCTAATCCGCCAATATCGGAATACTTTCTTTGACCCCTGCTGCATCCCGCAAGAGCTCTACTTTATTGGTCTGTTCCCACGGTAAGTCAAGGTCATCCCGACCGAAATGTCCATAAGCAGCAACTTGGCGATAAAGTGGACGGCGTAACATAAGGTCGCGAATAATAGCTCCTGGGCGCAAGTCGAAGAATTCAGTAACCAGCGCAGCAATGCGCTCATCGGGAACGCGCCCGGTGCCAAAGGTCTCCACACTGATGCTTAGGGGTTTGGCAACCCCGATGGCATACGCTACCTGAATTTCGCAGCGCTCGGCTAAACCAGCAGCGACAATATTTTTTGCTGCCCAGCGTGCTGCGTAAGCGCCCGAACGGTCTACTTTGGTGGGGTCCTTACCGCTAAAAGCCCCCCCACCATGCCGCCCCATACCCCCATAAC
>JAOAHK010000005.1 GCA_026415275.1 Anaerolineales bacterium | reverse complement strand
CCTAAGGGCATCCCTCAGCAGGCTTGGGGCGCGGTTCGAGGATTTGGATTTCGACACCCATCAATAACATGCGCGCTTGTTGGATAGGTTTGTAGTAACACAGCAAGGGCTTTGAAACGCGTTCCACCCAGGCGTCGTTTTCCTCGCCAAAGCGGAGGGGCTTACCCTTTGTGGTGATGTAGAGCGGTTCGTTGATGATGAGAGCAAAGCGATGTTCGCGCAGGTCCCGATAAAATTGTTGAAGGTAAGTTTGGTTGTTTGCCATTGCCATCTCCATCAAAAAAACGCGTTCGTACTCCGGCACTAGACGAACCCCTTGAAGATATCCAAAAGTGAGCAACTGGCGTTCTGAAATGAATAGAACATCTTGACCGGCAGGCACATCTTTGATCACACCTTGCAAGCGGCGTAACGCTTTTTCGGTAGCAGCCCAGTCAGGGCGGAAGAAGGGTTCTAAAGATGATAATAGAAATAATACGGGTACAATCAAGGTGCCGATGAGTGCCGCTTCCACTCCCCGCTTTCCATAAAACATCTCTGACATAAGAGGTTTTGATAGATTAGGGAGGCTAGTGTCTGGAGTTAAGTTTTGGGTCATCAGTGCGATAAAGACAAGCCCAAAACAAGTCCAAAAGGCATCCAGATTATGCAGGTTGCTACCACCGCCAATCTTGACACTCACAACCAACCCACCCAAGTATAACCCAAGCAAGATACCGAACAAGCCAATCCAACGCCAAGAACAAACAGCAGTGCGATATTGAGTAAAGCGATGATATATTAGCAAGCCCATGGGAAAGATCACAACCCAGGAAGCCAGCAAAATCCCCATGGGATAAGTTGCATTGGGAAACAACCGATACCAAAGCAATTGAGAGGTCAGGCTTGTGCCAAACCAGGCGGGTGGGTTTCCCGAAAGTTGGACATACCCCCAGTGGGCGGTCAAAGCAAAACCCACTCCGACGATTGTCCAAACCAGCGGCCGCCAAAAATAGCGCCAGAAATTGCCGAAATAAGGGGTTTCCAATAGATAGAGGAGCACGGCAATCAGAGCAGGAACAGGGTACCAATTCAAGCGGCTCAAACCCGCCCAAAGTGAACTTAGGACCAAGACTAAAATAGAAACACTTTTTGTAGCGGTCGTTTCAACGTTTGGGCGGAACCAAAGCAAGAGGGGAATGACTGCCAACTGTAAATGGTAATAAACCGGCCCAAGCAACAGGTAGAGAAATAGCCAACCTAGTCCAATCATCCACAGACAAAAGGGAAGTTCTCTGCCAAAGCGCCGAAGGAAGGCATATGCGGTTAATCCGCTGACGCCAATCCACAACCCAACTTGCCACAAACGATGCAACCAGAGTGGCGAGTTGGGCAGTAGAAAGGGAATGGCTTGCAACAGGTAACGGCTAGGATGTAATACCGTCCAATCCGTTTTCACACCGTAAATTTGCTCTCCCAGGAACAACGAAGCGTAATAATAACGGCTGGTTTCGGACCATTCAAGGGTAAAGGGATAGGGCGAGACCTTGGTAAGCAAAGAAAAAATTTGGAGAAAGATAGAGTTGACGAGAATTGCAATTAAGAGAGCGAAAACCGAATTTCTAACTCCAAATGTGACTTGCACAAAGGGAGTACCGACAAGGGATATCAAAATCAAACTAATTAAACGCGCCCAATAGGGCTGCAGGATACCTGCGCTATTTTCTGTAAGCGAAAATACTAAAGTAATGCTCATTAATAATAACAAAAGGTTACCTCTTTCCCAATGGAAAAGTCTTTGTTCGACCCTATCTATAGCTCTTGCTATCCACCGCTTTGGCTTCCAGAAACTGCCAAGCAAGAGAAGGATGCATAAGATCAAAAACAGAAACGTGCCAAATATACCGACTTGGTACCGGGTAGAGGTGTAAAGAATGCCGCGTAGCTTTGCTTCTTGAAACAGGACATATCCAACCCAAGATAATAGCAGTGCAGAGAGTGCACAGCTGAGACGCCAAAAGATTAATTTCCACTGATCAGTTGTGCCGGTGTCGCTCAAATGGGTTCGTTCGATCATTGCGTGTGTGAGTTTTGTTCTATGAGATTTCTTGGGAAACTCGTTTCAAATCGGCTTCCACCATCAACCTGACTAGTTCTTCAAAGCTCACGGATGGTTGCCACCCCAATTTTTGGCGTGCCTTGGTCGGGTCGGCGACTAACAAGTCTACCTCAGCAGGACGGAAGAAGCGAGGGTCTTGAATCACATATTTTTTATAATCTAAACCCAAATGAAGAAATGCTAACTCACAAAATTCGCGCACCGAATGAGTGATGCCCGTGCCAAGGACATAATCTTCGGGTTCATCTTGCTGTAACATCATCCACATTCCCTTGACATAGTCGCCTGCAAACCCCCAATCACGGCGAGCTTCGAGGTTGCCTAAACGCAATTCACTTGTCAAACCCAATTTGATCCGCGCTGCTCCGTAAGTGATCTTTCGCGTAACAAACTCCAAGCCCCGTCTCGGACTCTCATGGTTAAAGAGGATACCTTAAACCGCAAAAATTCCATACGACTCTCGGTAATTTACTGTGATCATGTGACCATAAACTTTGGCAACGCCATAAGGGGTGCGCGGGTGGAAAGGTGTGGTTTCACATTGAGGCACTTCGCGCACCTTGCCGAACATCTCGCTGGAAGAAGCTTGGTAAAAGCGGGTCTTGGGGTTAACCAATCGGATAGCTTCCAAAAGACGGGTGACCCCCAGAGCCGTTGCCTCGCCAGTCAGCACCGGCTGGCTCCAGGAAGTGGGAACAAAAGACTGTGCCGCCAAGTTATAAACTTCATCCGGTTGATAAGTTTCGATCAGAGAAACCAAGGAACTTTGATCATGGAGGTCACCTTGGGCAATAACGATGTCGTCTTGGATGTGCTGGATGCGTTCGAAGGTCACTGTGCTGGAACGACGCACCATGCCAACCACTTGGTAACCCTTGCTGAGTAGAAATTCGGCAAGGTAAGAGCCATCTTGTCCAGTTATCCCTGTGATCAGCGCGGTAGACATGCTTCCCTCGAAAACTTATTCTTGATTATAGTCGATTCCCATTACCTAAGACACTTAGAATAAAATAGTTGATTTAGAATTGGCGGTATGCAAATAACTTCAGAGAACTTTATCGATATGTTTATAATTTTGGAGTGAAAATCCCCACGCCACTTTGTCATTGTATAATTCAACCAATCTATAATGACTAAGATGATCGCTAGCTCTGACAAAACTATTCAACCTTTGTTAACCATTGTTGTTCCCGTTTACAATGAGGGGCAAGTTTTGGATAAGACGGTCGAAATCTTAATTCCCTTTGCGAAAAAAAATAATTGGGAATTAATCTTCGTCGACGATGGATCTACGGACGATTCTCTCACAATTTTATCAAAATTGAATTCGATGCCCTTAGTGCATATATTCCAGCACAAGGTTAACCGTGGCTATGGAGCTGCTTTGAAGAGCGGAATCTCAAAAGTAAGCACTCCTTATGTGATCACTTTTGATGCTGATGGGCAGCATTGCATTGAAGATGTTGAGCGCGTTCTGTACTATGCCGTTCAGAACAAGTCTGATATGGTCGTTGGGAATCGACTGGAAGCTGGGCGGATTAATCGCTACCGTGCTGTTGGCAAATGGCTAATTTGGCAATTTGCCCGTTTGCTTATGCCCTTGAGGGTGCGTGACTTAAACTCGGGTTTCAAGTTATATCGAACAGAGTTGGTTAAGCAGTACTTATTGCTGTGTCCAAACTCAATGGCTTTCAGTGATTTAATTACCCTTATATTCACCCACCAGNGTCATTTGGTGCACGAGATTCCGATTTCTATCAATCCCCGTCCAGGAGGTCAAAGCACAATCAATACATGGACGGCGTTTGAAACCGTGCTGGAAATCCTAAACACAATTATCATGCTTAATCCTCTCAAGATCTTCATTCCTATCTCATTATTATCGATCTTGTTAGGTGTAGCATGGGGGAGTTATTTGATAGTGCGGGTTGGCAGGGGTGTCAGTGTAGGGAGTATGCTAGCTGTAGTGAGTGGTCTGATTTTCTTTATGCTTGGGCTCTTAGCTCATCAAATCTCGAACCTGCGTCTTGACTTAGTGCAAAGTGTCTACACCGCTAAAATAGAGGAGCAGAGCGATATTGACCAATCCGAAACTCGTTGAACATAACGCTTTGAAGAAGCTGAAATGGGTGGATGGGGTCTTCCTTATCTGCCTTTTTTTGTTTACCGCCTTATTTACGCTAGAAAGAATACAATGGGATTATCCCAATGTGTTTCTTGGCGGCGATGCGGCAAATATTGTCTCTTTTGCCTTGGCAAAGAATCATCCAGAGTTGTTCGCAAGGGATTTTTTACTGAGTGAACGCCGGAACTTCGACATTTATTTACAATTTCATGTTTTTTACACGCAATGGCTTGAGAAGCTGTTTGGAAACGCTATCCTAGCCTTTTTGTCATTACTGCCGATCACCATCTTGCTTTATCTTGGTGGTCTTTACTTTTTGGGCAGAGCCTTTTTTGTACATCCGAGATGGGCAATAGTATTTACAGTGCTGAACGCCTTGCCCATTTATCTTCCTGTTGATGATATCGGAATTCAGACTGATCCACTTCCACGTACATTATTTCATGGCATCCTTTCGTTCCTTCTTGCTTTCTTATGGAAGTGGAGAGATCAGCCAAAACGATGGTGGGTCCTGTCCGCAGGGCTTGGGGGATTGGTGTACATTCATGCTGTTAGCGCGCCGGCGTGGATTTTAGCCTTCTGGTTTAGTTTTATCTATCTAATGCCCCGAGAGTGGAATATAGCGCAACGGATGAAATGGATAGCTGTACTTTCTTTAGTGATCATGGGTGCGCTAATTCCTTTTATACAGAATTATCTTCAAAATACAATCCAAGCTCGCACGTTGCCGGAAGGCATAGACTATTTAAATTTTATGAAAATATTTCACACCTACTATAATTCACCAAGCCTACATCAAATTCCTTTGACAACGTTGACAATAATAAAGATCTTAACAAAAAAATGGATCTTCCCCTTGGGCGTCTTAGGTTGTCTAATTCCACTCGTAAGAAATCAAAAGCAGAAGCAACAAATATACCTAACTTTGCTTTGGTTAGTTGCTATTGTCTCTGTCTCTATTCTCATACCTTTCATAGAGAAGAAAATCGAACTGCGCTTTCAAATCTTACCTCTACAAACGGAATTGTTTCGAGGTGTACGATTTGTCCCCTATCTCTTAAGTATTTTTGTAATTATGGGATTAAGGACCCTTCATGATCAACTTAGTATTGTAGAACCGTACAAAGCAGTATTTTTTATTGGTTTTGTTTGCTTAATGCTCTTTAGGGTACACGGCTCTTCAAGTAATTTGGATCTTATTCGTTTTCCCAAAACAGTCCATTGTGTTCAGGAGCAACAACTTCTTTTTTGTCAGAAAGTATCCAAGCTTACGGATGTGATTCTGTTTTTGAGAGAAAACACCCCTCGAGATGCAGCAGTTTTTTTTGCTCCTATTCCCAGAGATACGAGTGCTTTGGCAGTCCGTTACATGGCTCATCGCTCCTTAGTTTATTCATGGAAAGACCGAGGAATAGGATTTGCATTTCCCGATAAATTGATCGAGTGGTATCAAATTTACGCCGTGCTTATACAGCATAAAAACCCAAGAAGGTGGTTATCTAAAGATCCCGATGGATTCGCTACTCTAATGAGAGATCTTCGCGTCGACTATCTAATTATGGTTGGTTCTTGTTCTCCAAAAGTAGAGTATAAAGGTGAATTTAGGATTAAGACCATCTTTCGTAATTCTGATTATTCGGTCTGTCAAATCGATAATTAGTCCGTGTTTGTTGAGACATATTGGTCTGATAACAATGTTACCTAAAATTTCCATTATCACACCTACCCTAAACCGAGCGGATTACCTTGAGCAAACCATTCTTTCCGTGCTCAATCAAAACTACCCCAATTTGGAATATTTTGTTATCGATGGCGGATCATCGGATGGCACCCTTGAAATCCTTCAGCGGTACTCAAATCAGTTGTGCTATCTTAGCGAAAAAGACAAAGGGCAGTCCGATGCCCTAAACAAAGGATTGAGATTGGTCAGCGGAGAAATCGTCGCTTACCTAAATGCCGACGATGAGTACGAACCAAATGCGCTGCTTCGCATTGGTCAGTTCTTCACTCGATACCCTGAAGCCCATTGGGTCAGTGGAAAGTGTAAAATTATCAACAATATCGGCCAAGAAATCCTAAAACCGGTTACATTATATAAGAATTTTTTACTAACCACAAAAAGCCGTACTCTACTCTTGATTGTTAATTATATCTCTCAACCTGCTACATTTTGGAGACGAGAAGTGATTGACAGAGTGGGGTATTTTGACCTAAACCTCTCTGCCGTTATGGATTATGATTATTGGTTGAGGATTTCAAATGTGTTTCCTCTCTATGTAGTTCAAGATTATTTGGCTCGGTTTCGTATGCATTCCACATCAAAGACTGTAATAAGCGCTCTGAATGAATGGGATGAAGAACTCAATCTAATGCGACGATACACCAAATCAAAGATACTATTATTTTTACATCGATTCCATCGATGTCTCATAACCAGAGGCTATCAAGTAGTAAATCGGGCAGATGGATTTCGGAATCAATCTGAATAAAGTTGATTTTTCCCCACCGAAAATGAAACGCATAGGGCTTTGTGCAGTTTTGCTGTGTATAGTTTTTTCCTTCTATCGTAGCTTAGCTCAGCAAGAATTGGTTTTACAACTTACTTTATCTTCACCCCAAATAGATGATTTTCCCTTAATTGACATAGGGATGAAGGCTTTTTCATCAGAGAGAAAATTCATCCATGGCTTGTCTTTATCCGAAGTTCAACTCTACGAAAATGGCAATGTAGTTTCCCTACAAACAGTGAGTGAGCAGCGTGTGGGTGTCCAAGGGGTTTTTGTGCTAAATCCAGGCGAAGTTTTTCTTGCGCGCGATCCACAGGGTTTTACCCGTTATGATTATCTTTTAGACGGTCTGGTCGATTGGTCACGGCGCCGCCTTGGTTCGACTATCGATGACTTAAGTATTGTGGTAGCCGATGGCCCAAGCCGATCTCATCTCACTAATTCTATGGAACTTTTCTACACCCTTGCCTCCTATCGGATTCCACAGGAAGCTATCCCGACGTTAGACTCTCTGTTCAAGGGGATTGAAATCGCAAGCGACCCTACACCTCGTTATGGGATGGAGAGAGTGGTTGTGTTTATCACTGCGCCGCTTAGCGGCGATCAAAGCATTGCCATTCAAAACGCAATTCAACAAGCTCGACAAAATGGAGTGCGTGTGTATATCTGGTGCCTAACGACACCAGCAACCGCCAACCCCCAAGCGATCAGCGCACTAAGACCGCTGGCAGAAGGAACTCAAGGTGATTTTTGGGTGCTGACAAAACCTGAAGAGCAACCCGATCCTGAAACCATCTTTATGCCCTTAAGGGATATATATATCCTCCGTTACTTTTCCTCCCCAGAGGGAGGTAATGACAGAGAAATTGAAGCAGAGGTGAAAATTGGTGAAACAAGGGTGCGCTCCGAACCGATTGCTTTCCGGACAAATTTGCAACCACCGAATATTGCTTTCGTTGCCCCACCCGTTGAAATCCTCCGCCAACCGCCTGAAGATGGCTCTGACCGCTCCCTTGCCCCCGAAACATTTGAGCCGCAAGCGGTGCAATTTAACTTAATCATCGAATTTCCCGATGGACGGCAACGTTCGATTGTGAAAATGCGTATTTATGTCGACCAACAATTGATTTTTGAGCAACAGGATCCGCCCTTTGATAGCTTTACCTGGGACTTACGAGGAATTACCCAAACCAGTCAACACATTTTGCAAGTAGAAGTGGTAGATGAATTGGGCATGTCCGCCAAGACCGTTCCAATCCCGATTCTCGTGAAGGTGTCCCGTCCATTACCTACCCCATCCAAGATCGTTAGCCGAAACCTTCCCCTAATAGGGCTTTCTCTGGCCGCTGTTTTGTTTGCTTCGGTCGTACTAGCGTTGGCGATGCGAGGCTCCCTTATCCCGACCTCACAACGGCTAAGCCGACGATTAAGTTTACCTAGAAAACGACCGGTAGACCCTTTGACCCAGCCAATTCCGGTTCCATCCATGGGCGTCTCTAAACGACAAAATCCCGCAATCCAAGTTCACAAGCCGCGTAACGGATCGGAGTCCAATCCACCCGTTTTTGCCCGTCTATATCGTTTAGGAAAAACTGATTGGGAACTGAGCGGTCCTTTCGCCATTGTTACTGAGGAATTGAAAATTGGCAGTGACACTATCAAGAATCAGTTGGTCATCGATGATCCAACGGTGGCGAGCACCCATGCGTGCCTAACGCGCCAACGGGATGGTAATTTTCGTCTTCAGGACCTTGGCTCTTTGATGGGAACATGGGTCAACTATACGCCGGTATCTCAAGAGGGTGTGCTTTTGAAGGATGGTGATGTGATTCATATTGGGCGGGTTGGTTTTCGATTTCGCCTGCGTCAGGGAAGCAAGGAGGAATTGCTTACTCAATCGTTGGAGGAGAAGCATTGAGGTTTAGCAAATCGTTTCCAATAAAAGCTGCTGCAATCACCCATGCCGGGATAAGCGGCAAAATCAATGAAGATCGCTTCCGTCTTCATCGTTTTCTGACGAAAAATCAGGAAGAAGCTGTCCTTGCAGTGGTCGCAGATGGAATTGGAGGCCACCGTGCAGGGGAGGTAGCTGCTGAGTTAGCCACAGAGCAAATTGTCCGCAGTATTGAAGAACAGAACATCGAGCAACCAGTGTATGCTTTGAAACAAGCGATCCACATGGCTAATCAAATCGTCCTAGCTGGGGCTCAGTCAAATCCCCAGTGGGCGGGGATGGGCAGTACCTGTGCGTGTGCATTGGTGCTTAATAATCGTCTCTATACAGCTTCGGCGGGTGATTCGCGCATTTACTTACTGCGTGGCAAACGGATTTTTCAACTGAACCGAGACCACACTTGGATTCAAGAGGCTATTGACCTTGGTGCCCTACCTCCTGCAACAGCCCATCTACACCCAAATGCCCATGTCATCCGCCGCTATATTGGTGCACCTAACGGGGTCCAACCAGACACTCGCCTTTTTCTAGAAGGTACAGAGAACGACCAACAGGCAGAAGCCAATCAAGGGTTGAAACTGCGCCCGGGTGATCAGATTGTGGTTTGCAGCGACGGCTTGACTGATTTGGTCGCTGCTCACGAAATCCTTTACATCTTGCAAAACCGTCCCTTGATGCAAGCCCTAGAGGAATTGGTCAATTTAGCCAATCAACGCGGGGGACACGATAACATCACGATTGTCGGCTTACAGATTAGGAATACACCTTCTCCAGCATTGCGCTGGATTGTTGGAGTAATTTTTTTCCTGCTTGCTTTCGGGTTGATATCATTTCTGACGCTTTCCTATTTTGGAGGTAATGAAGATCTCCTCCGCAGTTTTCAACCTACATCTAGGGTTACTGCCTCAATCCCCATTACAATAGCAGAA
Organism: Anaerolineales bacterium; assembly: GCA_026415275.1. Classification (GTDB taxonomy): domain Bacteria; phylum Chloroflexota; class Anaerolineae; order Anaerolineales; family UBA4823; genus NAK19. The sequence goes on along the minus strand of JAOAHK010000005.1, from coordinate 11,600 downwards.
ACCCCATTGTTTCCAACGATGGATGCTTCAGAAGAAGACCCATTGCCGATAGAATCCCCAGTTTTTACACTTTCTCCAAGCTCACCTCTCCCGCCATCATTGAGTTCGACGGCAACTTTCACCCCTTGGCCCACAAATACTCCTGAACCCTGATCCCTCAAGGTAGGTTGGCGTAGTACAAGCGATTACCAAAGGCAAGGAATACTAATCGCTGCTCTGAGGAGACAGCTATCGCCGTTGCGGGAACCCCTTGCGGTAAAGTACTAATGGATGGAGTAGGGATGCTGCGAAATTGAGTGTGAAACGCCAAGGATCGCAGACTAAATTGGTAAATAGCCGCTGAGTTCGGATCGAGTAGATAGAGCGCTGGATCAGGTGGTTGAGAGATATAAAGGCGAGTGAATGGCGTTTCGCTTTGTAAGAGTTGGTTTTCACGTCCGGGTCTCGAGTCACGATAAGGCAAGGGGTCGATACAACGGGTTGGAGCCTCAGCGTTATATGTACATTGTGCTACATGTCCATCTGTATGGAGCAGGTATAAGTCCTCGCCATAGACTGCAAAGTCTATTACGGTTTCCATCGGAGGAACATCTTCGGAAAAGAAGAGTTCAGGCTTATTCGTATAGTCATTTTTCCAATAAATCCACACAGCATTTTTTTCGGGGTCGAGCACATAGCTGTTGCCACGATCAATTACAAATCCCCTCAGTGTACCCATGCCGCGTTCATCTGGAGTCAGCGACTCGATGATCGGTGGAAGGCTATCGTCGCAGGTGACCACATTTCCCATGGCGTCTAATCCGACAATTGTAGAGTGCAGTTGAGTTGGTTTCCGGTTCAAGCCAAAGCCAACCAATTTACCAACCCCTGCGCCTTGAATACCTGGTCCACATGAGGCATTAGCATTGACTACATAACCGCGCGCCGCAGCATCAGCTCTCCAGACTATTCCAGAATTCGCATCTAACAGAAAGAGTTCATTTTCTGTGACGGCAATCTTTACAATTTGAGCCCCTTTGGGCAGATCATCCATTGCCACACCATAATCTAACCGTTTGATCGATTCCAATTGATCAATAGCAGCGTAGGCTTGAGCGCGCAATGCTTGGGCTTCGGAGGAGTTTGAGTAAACAAGTGCTCGATCAACGTATGCTAAAGTTGCTTCCCAAGCCGATCGTTGAGCTAGAGGGTCTGAAATTTCCTGAGCCTGTTGGGCAGCTTGCTCGGCAAGCGCCAAGTATCGTTCAAACTCCCCCACTTGTCCTTGGCGGAAATAAACCACACTAGCAAGAGAGACCACAACCAATGGGACGAGGATTGCAATTATTGCCATAATTGAAGTCGGGATTTGGAAAACACCCGAATCGGATAACAAACGACGAAGTTCCTGAGATAAGCGCTTCGTTGCATTGGAAAGAGCATTCCCTAATCCATCGAGAAAGGAGAGGTTGCGGTTCTTAGCGCTCATAGGAGGCGCTTCAGTAGTGGTCCTAGGAATCGCTTTTGGGGATAATTCTGGTGGCGGTGAAGATGGTGCTTTGACGTTTGGTGACAATGCGCTTGAGAGATGTAAGGTACTCTCCTCATCAATTGCAGTGGATAAGGGAGTATTAGAAGAATATGTCTTGACTTCAAGTTCCTCATGAGGAGGGCTCGTTTTTTCTTCTGTTTTTGGAGAAAGGGGAGTTGTAGCCGTACTTGTTGCGCTGAACGTTGTAGGCTCGGGCGCAACGGAAAGCTGATGTACCTTTCCAGAGCCCGCTCTGAATTGAATTGCCCACCCTTCAGTTTCTGTTTCATTCGATAGTTTTTGACGTAGGATTTCCACATCTTGCCCATGAAGGGAGGCTAAAAAAGAAGTCTTCCATCGGATTAGTAGCTGGATGAAAACCAGTAGGGTGTCTCCGCTTTGAACCTCCCCTTGAATAAAACGCACTTTGGCGTATTTGGCACTCCCCAAACCCATTCCCGCCAAATCGGGATCGTAGAAGTGTTCTGCTCCTCCGTACCTAATCCAATATAGGTGAGAAAGCCCGCTTTGTGCTATGGTCAACCGTTCCGCATGTTGAACAATCTGGGTTAAGTAACCAACGCTGCGATCTTCCTCGCTTTGCAAACGGGCATTTCGTTCAAACAAAAATTGATTTAAACTCTCCGCTACTGCGCGCAGCGCACCAGTTGTGGTGCCAGGAGTTTTATAATAAACCTCACTAAGGCGTTGGAGCAGCAAGGCATGTTTATCGGGTGGCAGGGTTTTACTACCTTGGAACGTAAGGTGGAAAAATAGTTGGTCTTTCTTGCGTTGACGAGCAACTTTCTTGGTTGGTGATGCTGCTAGAAATCCCGACCGGCTACTTTCTTCTAACTCTGAGCGAAGGGGTAGAATGTAAACATCCAACACAGGCAACATCCTTGCCATGATCAAGCGTAAAAATCGCTACTTTGCATTATACTGGTAAAACCCTACTCTGTAGGACAAATTACAGGAGTTGTTTTGCTAACCCTTTTTGTGCGATATGTATTGTCCTGAAATAGAATAACCTTGTCCTCTTTAGAAAGGAAACCTCGCTTGTAACAATATGTGGCAATATCACATTATTCAATCGTCTGCTCAATTTAACGCGCTTGCAGAGGAATGGAATCATCTGCTCGCAGAGAGTGCAAGTCACGTGCCGTTTTTACGCCATGAATACCTATATACCTGGTGGCAAACTCTAGGGGGTGGCGAATGGCAGAACGGAGAATTATTTATTATCACTGCCCGTGATGAAACGGCGGCACTACGGGGCATTGCACCGCTGTTTTTTACCCAAAATCGAGAAGGAGAATGCGCTCTTCTCTTGTTAGGTAGCATTGAAATTTCAGATTATTTGGATTTGATTGTCCGCCAAGCGGATCTAAATTATTTTTGTGAAGGTTTGCTAGCTTCATTGCAGGGGGTTAGAAATCCTGCTTGGAAGCTGCTCGACCTCTATAATATTCTAGATAGCTCGCCAACCTTGCCAGCGTTAGAGACTGCAGCCGAACAATTTGGTTGGCATTACCAAGAGGAGTGTTTGCAACATTCACCTTACATTCCTTTGCCTGGCGATTGGGAAACCTATTTGGCAGGTATCAACAAGAAGCAACGTCACGAAATTCGGCGGAAACTGCGCCGCTTAGAAGAATCAGGAATACCCTACCGTTGGTATATCGTTCAAAATGAAGATGAGCTCGATCAGGAAATAAATGCCTTCTTATCCTTGATGGCACTCGATGTAGAGAAACGGGCTTTTTTGACGGAAGTAATGCGTTCCCAAATGCGCTCGGCTATCTGGGCAGCTTTTCGCGCTGGCTGGTTACAACTGGCTTTTTTAGAAATCGAAGGAGAAAAGGCAGCGGGTTATCTCAATTTTGATTATGGCAATCAGATTTGGGTTTATAACTCTGGTATGGATAACCGATTCAATCTCTATTCACCCGGCTGGGTTTTGCTGAGTTATTTACTCAAATGGGCGAACGAGAACAGTCGTACAGCTTTTGACTTTATGCGCGGCAATGAGGAATATAAATATCGCTTTGGAGCAGTGGATCGTTTTGTAATGCATGTCCGTCTGGAAAGATAAGTAGCATTTTGTGGAACCTGCGGGATGTTCTCCTAGAAGAAGATTGCCCGCGGCATTCCCCAACCGCCGAGACGTACCTCTTGCGGCCGATCACTCCATACACCGGGGATAACTGTGCTGCATTGTGGACACTTCCCCTCTGCGGTAATTTGATATTGGAAAAGCGTGTATCCCTGACGACCGACTAATAAGCTTTTGCACTGTGGACAAAAGGTGCTTTCGTAGTCCTTAACTCTCCCGGGCAGATTGCCAGCATATACAAAACGCAATCCGGCTTCTTGTCCGATCTCCGCCGCTCTTAATAGCGTGCGGGAGGGTGTTGGTGGCGGATCGATCATCTTGTAGTCAGGGTGAAATGCGGTCACGTGCCAAGGGATATCCGGCGACACCGAAACAATAAAACGGGCAGCATCCATCAATTCTTCTGTGCTGTCGTTGAAGCCGGGGATGACAAGAGTTACCACTTCAACCCAGAAACCCAACTCATGCGCAAGCTTGATGCTATCGAGGACGTTTTGTAAGACACCACCGAGACGGCGATAATGACGATCTTGCATCGTCTTTAGGTCAATCTTGTATCCACTGACGTAAGGGCGTAAATACTTAAGAACTTCGGGGGTAGCATTGCCATTAGAGATATAAACGCACTTCAAACCCGCCTGAACAGCCTGACGAAAGATCGCTATTGCCCACTCCGACGTGATCAGCGGCTCGTTATAGGAAGAAGCGACCACATCTGCGCCACTCTCTAGAGCTAGTCGAACCATTTGTTCTGGAGAGGCTTTGCGAATATAAGATGCGGCAAGGTTGGAGGCTGGATCGCGCAGGAATTGAGAGGATAGGTGGTTCTGGCAAAATGAGCAATGAAAATCACAGCCCAACATGCCAAAGGTGAGCGCGTCGCTGCCAGCAAGAAAGTGAAAAAAAGGCTTCTTTTCGATTGGATCGACTTGTAGGCCAGACACATATCCAAATGGGACACGCAAAACCCCCTCCTGATTAAAGCGCACCTTACAGATACCTCGTTTGCCCGGGCGGATCAGGCAGCGATGCCCACAAGCAAAACAGCGCACCGAGCCATCGGCGAGTTTTTCATAGAGCTCTCCTTCAATTGTCAGAGAATCAAGCAACTCCGCTACGGTTGTCATACTCTTGATATTTTACTCTAAAAATCACATCTTACCCTATTGACGCAGGCTTTTTTCTGTGTTATAGTGAGATGTGTAAACGTTCTCATATCGGCTTCTGGCTTTCCTAGTAAAGGAGTTGACCATGACCAAACCCAATGTTCATGCCGTCCATCGGGATTGGGAACGACCCTTTCCTGTCATTACCCATACCGAAGGCATCTACCTCTATGACGAAAATGGTAATCGTTATATCGATGGCTCCGGGGGTTCTTCGGTTGTTACAGCGATCGGGCATGGCGTACGTGAGATCGATCGGACAATGTTCGAGCAAGCGCAAAAATTTTCATTCTACCCTGCCCATGCCTTTAGTAATCAACAATTTCTCGATTTGAGCGACTTGGTGGTCGAATTAGCGCCGGGCAATTTGCGGGACAACAGCCGCGTTTGGGTCACTTGCACCGGCACCGACGCCAACGATGATGCTATCCGCCTCGCCCGCCAATACTGGGTTGAGAGCGGCAAGCCCTCCAAGTATCTCGTAATCGGGCGCTGGCAGGGCTTTCACGGCAACAACATTTACATTGCCAGCATCTCCGGCATCACCGCCCGGCGGCGCATCTTCCAACCCATGTTTGCCGATTCCCCCCACATTGCGCCGGCTTTCTGTTACCGTTGTTTTTATGAACAAACCTACCCCGAATGCAATTTGCTCTGCGCGCGGGCTTTAGAGTCTTTGATTTGCCAACTCGGACCCGAAAATGTGGCTGCCTTTATCGCCGAACCCGTGGTTGGCGCGGCGCTGGGTTGCGTTCCGGCTCCGCCGGGGTATTTTGAGAAGATTCGCGAAATCTGTGATCGCTATGAAGTCTTATTGATCATCGATGAAGTGATGACTGGCTGGGGGCGCACCGGAGCTTTCTGGGGCATCGACCATTGGAACACCAGCCCAGACATCTTGACCACCGCCAAAGGGATGACCGGCGGTTACACCACGCTGGCAGCCGTGGTAGCACGCGATGATATTTGGGCAGTGCTGGAAAAGAATCGCTCCCCCTTCAAAGCCGGGCACACCTTGAACGCCAACGCCGTTTCTTGTGCCGGAGCCATTGCCGTCATCCGTTATATCCTTGACCACAACCTTACCGAGAACGCCCGTCAGCGCGGCGAACAAGCCCTGAATGGGCTAAAGACCTTGATGGAAAGCCACCCTATCGTCGGCGATGTGCGTGGCAAGGGCTTGATGTTCGGCTTTGAGTTCGTCAAAGACCGCGAGAGCAAAGAACCCTTCCCGCCCCAAGCACGGGTTAGCTTGCGCTTCGAACAGGCGGCGCTGAAACGCGGTTTGGTCACCTACCCCTGCACCGGGACGGTGAACGGCATAGCTGGAGATATGATGCTGCTTGCCCCGCCACTGATCATCACCGCCGAGCAAATGGACGAAGTGCTGAATATCCTCGATGATTCGCTTGGCGAATTAGAGAAGGAATTGCGATGATCCGATTAGCGCTTGCCATTCAAACCCCCGAAGTGCCCAAAACAGTTCCGGTGGCGTTATTACAGGGGACTTTTGAAGAGAAACTGCAAAAAGCCGCCAAATTGGGTTACGACGGGGTTGAGATTATCAGCACCAACCCGGCAGAGCTTGATCGAGAAGCGATTATGACTCAAATCCGCTCGCTAGGGTTGCAGATCTCCGCTGTCGCCAGCGGGGGGATGGGCTTTGCCGCCGGTCTAACTCTGTTGAACCCCGACCCCGAAATTGCTACTTTGGCTTATCAACGTTTGCTAGCATTAATCGATTTTGCCCACTCTCTCGAAGCGAAGGTTGTAACCATTGGTACCTTCCGCGGGCGAACGGTGGGTGATAAGGCGAGTTCGCTGCAAAAGTTAGGCGAAATTTTGCGTTCCGCCTGCGACGTTGCCGCACCCAAAGGGGTACGCCTAGCCATCGAACCGCTCAACCGCTTTGAGGGCGATCTGCTTCATACTGTCTCCGAAACTCTGTCTTTTATCGAACAGGTCGGGCATGAAGCTCTCGGACTTTTGATCGATACCTTTCATGTCAATATCGAAGAGTCATCCTATACTCGACCCTACCGCCAAGCCCTTGCAGCAGGACGTCTATTTTACGCTCACCTCGGCGACAACAATCGTCGCCCCCCAGGTCAGGGATTGATCGACTTCAAATCCATCCTGACAACTCTCTGCGAAGATGGCTATCAAGGTTGGCTTTCAGCGGAACTGTTACCGCTTCCCGATCCTGACCAGGCTGCCCGCCTGACGATCGAATACATCCGTCCTCTCCTGAGAGAAGTGTCATGCAATTGAGTTGTTTGCCGGTTTCTTTTTTCAGCGAGATCATTGAAGGGCGGATGTCCATTGCCGACTGGGCAGTTTTGGGAAAAGAGGTCGGTCTAGACGCTATTGATATCAGTATTCTCTTTATCCCTGATCGCAGTCTCAAACAAGCCCGCCAGCTCCGCCAGATGGTTGAACAGGAAGGGATGCGGGTTACCATGATGACCAGCTACCCTGACTTCACCCATCCTGACGCCAAGCAACGACAATCGGAACTTGAGGCTGCCATTCACTCTGTCCAACTCGCGGCCGAGGTTGGAGCGCGCTTCTTACGCGTGACCGCCGGGCAGGCGCACCCCGAAACCCCTCTGGAGGACGGTTGCCACTGGGCAATCGAAGGATTAAATGCCCTAGTTGATCGAACGGCGCATCTAGGCGTGCAACTGGTCTATGAAAATCACGCCAAACCCGGCGTCTGGCAATACACCGACTTCTCTCAGCCACCCGAAATCTTTTTGCACATCTTGACTCACCTCGACCAGCGCATTCAGGTCAATTTCGACACCGGCAACGCCACGTCCTTTAGCCCACAACCGCTGGTGTTGTTAGAGACCGTCCTCCCTCGCTTAGGCAGCATCCACGCCTCAGACACGGCTCAAATTGGCACATTAGAACACGTCTTGATCGGCACAGGCAAAGTCGATTACCCAGCAATCTTTCGCTGCCTCCAAAGCGCTGGCTGGGATGGTTGGATTTGTATCGAAGAGGCATCCTTTCAAGGCGAGGCGGGTGTCCGTAAAGCCGTTCAATTTATCCGTGAAACATGGAAACAAATTTTACTGGAGAAAATTCATGAGTAATCACACTTCTCTTCCTGTAGAACCTACCCTTTTAATCGAAATGTATCGGCGGATGCTGACCATCCGCTTCTTCGAAGAGGCTATTTTTGATGTCTATCGCAAGGGCTGGATGCCAGGATTGGCACATCTTTCTGACGGACAAGAAGCAACCCCGGTGGGCGTCTGCATGGCTTTGCGCTCCGACGATACCATCACCAGCACGCACCGCGGACATGGGCATATCATCGCCAAAGGGGGGCAGGTGGAACCGATGATGGCGGAAGTGATGGGCAAAGTGACCGGCTATTGCCGCGGCAAGGGTGGTGAAATGCACATTGCCGATGTCTCGTTGGGAATTTTAGGCGCCAACGGCATTGTCGGTGGTGGATTGGGGATTGCAGCGGGCAGCGCCTTTACCGCCAAAAGGGAAGGCAAAGGGCGGGTGAGCGTGGCTTTCTTTGGCGATGGTGCCATCAATCAAGGTTTGTGGTACGAGACAGCCAACATGGCTGTCCTATGGAAACTACCCCTGATCTATGTCTGCGAAAACAACCAATACACCGAATTTACCCACTGGCAGAAATTGACCTCTGGCGAGGGCTTAGCGGCGCGGGCGCGGGCGATGGGTATGCCCGGCGTGGAAGTAGATGGCAACGATGTAGTCGCTGTCTATCAAGCTGCGCATGAGTTGGTCGAGGCCGCCCGCCGCGGCGAAGGTCCTGCTACGTTGATCTGTCACACCATCCGCTATGGTGGACACCACGTCGGCGACCCTGGCACCGCCTATCGCACCAAAGAAGAGATGGAAGAATGGCGCAAAAAAGACTCTATCCAACGTTGCGAACAGTTGTTGGTCGAAAGCGGCGTCCTCTCCCCTCAAGATATCGAAGCAACCCGTACAGAGATTGAACAATGCATCCAAAACGCCGTGCAGCAAGCTCGCCAAGACCCATTCCCGCCCGTAGAAGAGGTAAACGAACATGTCTACGCGTGAACTCACCTTTGCCCAAGCCATCCGCGAAGCCTTGGATGAAGAACTCGCCCGCGATGAGCGGATTGTACTCTTTGGAGAAGACATCGGTGCCTGGGGAGGGGTCTTCCGCACCACCGAAGGACTCTATCAGAAATACGGCTCCGATCGGGTCATTGACACGCCCCTCAGCGAAGAAGGCTATGTCGGGATGGCGGTTGGGATTGCCATGACCGGCATGCACCCCGTGCCGGAGATCATGTTCGGTGACTTTATTACCCTCGCCATGGATCAAATCGTCAATCAAGCGGCGAAAATGCGCTATATGACCGGCGGTCAGGTTGCGGTGCCGATCACCATCCGCGCCACCATGGGCGGCGGGCGGTCGTCTGGGGCGCAGCATTCGCAATCCTGGCATGCTTGGTTCGCCCACGTGCCGGGGCTAAAAGTGGTTGTGCCTTCAACGCCTTACGATGCCAAAGGCTTGCTGAAAACCGCTTTGCGTGACCCGAACCCGATCTTGTTCTTCGAAGATAAAGTGATGTATCACAAAATCAAGGGCCCCGTTCCCGAAGAGGAATACCTGATCCCCTTAGGCGTTGCCGACATCAAGCGCGAGGGGAAAGATGTTACGATTGTTGCCCTTTCGCGCATGGTGCACACCGCCCTGGCAGCCGCCGAAAAACTCGCCCAGGAAGGCATCTCTGCGGAAGTAATCGACCCCCGCACCCTTACACCCCTAGACGAGGAAACCCTGATTCAATCGGAATGTAAAACCGGCGGAGCGGTGATCGTTGACGAAGGCTATACTCGGTTTGGGGTAACCGCAGAGTTAGCTGCAGTGATTGCCAAAGGCGCCTTCGATTATCTTGATGCCCCCATCGAACGAGTAGCCGCCTTCGATGTGCCCATTCCGTTCTCGCCCCCCTTGGAATTTGCCACCATTCCCGATGAAGAGCGCATTATCCAAGCTGTTTACCGTGTTCTGGAAGGAAGGCGGCCGCAATGAGCACAGCACAAGCCGGCAGTGAAATTGTCATGCCGCGCATGGGCTTGACTATGGAAAGCGGCGTATTCATGAAATGGCTCAAACAGGAAGGGGAAACCGTGCAGAGCGGAGAACCGCTCTTCGAAATCGAAACCGACAAATCGGTAGTTGAGGTAGAAGCCTTAGAAGATGGCATCCTGAGTCAAGCCCTAGCTCAACCGGGCGAGACCTACCCGGTTGGAGCCGTTTTAGGATACTTGACTCCACAAGGAGGCAGCGGAGAACATTCTTTCGCTGTGCCTCAAACTCAAACACCGTCTGCACCAAGTCAAAAGAAAAATTTACCTTCAGAGGCGGTTCCTCCTACAAAGCCCAAAGCCAGCCCGGCGGCGCGGCGCCTTGCCAAACAATTGGATGTAGACTTAGCCCGAGTGATCGGCAGCGGACCACAAGGACGCGTGGTGGCATGGAATGTTCGCGCCGCCGCGGAAAGAGTTCCCCCTGTGCCTGCGCCATCTTTTGCCGCCCGTGTTTCACCGGTTGCCCAACGTCTTGCAGCAGATCTAGGTGGGTACTTAAGTCAGGTGAAAAGCAGCGGTCCGGGTGGGAGTATCACCCGCCACGATGTGGAAAGCGTCTATCAACGCCAAAAGGATCAACCCTCAGTAATTGCCCCTTCGATGACCTTTGACGAAGAGATCACTTACGAAGCGCTTTCCCCTGTCCAACGGCGCATGGCGGAACGCATGGTGCAAAGCTTCAGCACCGCCCCGCACTTTTACCTACAAAGCGAAGTAGATGCGCGCAATCTCGTCGCCTTGCGCCAATCGCTGTTACAGCCCTTTGAACGTCGCTATGGCGTGCATCTCACCTATACCGACTTGCTCATCTACTTTGTCGCTCGATTGCTGCCTCGTCATCCTCTGGTGATGGCGCAATGGAGCGAACAGGGGCTGGCAAAACCCACCCGCGTCCACCTTGGCATTGCAGTGGACACTGAGCAAGGGCTATTTGTGCCGGTCTTACGGGATGCGGATCGGCTTGGTCTGGTGGAGATTTCCCGCCAGCGCGCCGAACTGAGCGAACGCGCCCGTCAAGGCAAGTTGCTGCTCAAGGATTACGAACAGGGTGTCTTCACGCTAACCAATCTAGGGATGTTACGCGTGGATGTCTTCCAAGCCATTTTGAATCCTCCTCAGGCTGCCATTTTAGCCGTCGGTCGCATCACAGAACGCCCGTTAGTCGAGAACGGGCAAGTGATCCCCGCACCGATGTTCACCCTCAGCCTTTCGGCGGATCATCGTGTCTTAGATGGCGCCAAAGCTGCTCGCTTTCTCAGCGAACTGGTGGAGTGGTTGGAAAATCCCGCCTTAAGTATGGCTTGAGACGGAGCGGGAATGAAGCAAAAAAACTTCTCCGCAAAATCAAGGGGATGTTGACCTATTTGGGGATGGAAGTATCCGTCTTTAGGGTAAAGGGATCCGTTTTGGATTAGTTTCCTTTGCTACCCCTGCGTGATTTATTCAATCAGTGCGGCAGGAGCAATCACTTCGCCATCCCCCTTCATCAAACCGATACCTGTTTCCCGCACCGCTTCCTTCGCTGCTGTATCTGCCCGAATTGCATAGGCATAGACCCAATAGGGCCCTCTATAGCCTGCCTTCTCCAGCCGCTTGCGAAAACCTGCTGAGCGCATCCGTTGCGCCCAGGCGATTACATCTCGGCGGCTGAGTTGTGTCTTCGCTTCTGCAACAACAGTAATTTGTTGAC
>JAOAHK010000059.1 GCA_026415275.1 Anaerolineales bacterium | reverse complement strand
GAGCTACAAACATGGCTCCTGAGGCAACAAGGATGGTGCCGTTCACTAATGGCAGGACACCGAATTTTTTCGAGGCAAAGAGGGGTGTCCAGCGAGTGCCAGTCAGGAATTCTACGATAGAAACTTGTTGAAAGAATAAAATTGTTTCCTGTAAGAGAACACCAATAATTCCAAATGTTGTGAAAACAGAGACCATAGCAAAGAAAAAGATCACCGTTATAACAACTTTTTTCTCAAGAGCTTTTCGATTCTTGAACATTGGCTTACTTTTCCTTTAGACCGTTTGGAAAAATATAAATTTTTGTGATTCAACCCAAAAAGTGGGGCAGGGAAGGCATCTGCCCCACTTTGACGAAATAGATATTCTATTATTGTGATTCCTTCGCAAGAAGGTCAGCCAAAGACACACCAACAGTTGACCCTAATCCTTCAAAGATTGAGCCGGTTTTACGCTTGTCATAGCGTTGTTGAGCTAATTGGTAGATTTCTGGGGTGAGAGGGATGTATCCAACGTCTAAGACAAGCTTTCCAGCGTTTTGAAGGTAAAAAGCGATGAAGGTGCTAATTTCATCTTTTTGATCAACTCGTTGTCGATTTACATAGATGAACAGCGGGCGGGAAAGAGGTTGGTATGTTCCGTTAGCAACGGTTTCGTTGGAGGGGAGAACACAATTCCCATCACCTGCATCAATAGCAACGAGTTTAAGTTTGTCTTTGTTCTCTTCGTAATAGGCAAGACCGAAGAAACCTAGGGCGTTAGGATCACCGGCGATTCCTTGTACTAGAACGTTGTCGTCTTCACTGGGGAGAAAATCGCCGCGGCTTTCACCCTCTTTACCAACAATTGCTTGCGTGAAATAGTCATAAGTACCAGAGTCAACACCCGGCCCATATAGAGTTAAGGGTTGATTGGGAAAATCGGCGCGAATTTGATTCCATTTGGTGATGGTTCCTTCAGCTGCAGGCTCCCACATCTTCTTGAGTTCTTCCACGGTAAGGCAAGAGACGAAGTCGTTGCTAGGATTCACCAAAACCGCCAAACCGTCGAAAGCCACTGGAAGTTCGATATATTCGATGCCATTTTTCTTGCAGAGCTCAACTTCTGATTCCTTGATTGGCCGAGAAGCATCCGAGATATCGGTTTCACCCGCACAGAACTTCTTGAAGCCACCGCCTGTACCTGAAATACCTACAGGGACACGGACTTCCGGATATTGTTTCTGAAATTCCTCAGCGACGGCGATTGTAATCGGGGCAACAGTGCTTGAACCGTCAACCAAGATTGTGCCTTCCACTGGACCTGGAGTGGGGGTGATGATGGTTTCAACCACTTTTTCAACAACCTGGGTTTGAACCACAGTCACTGTTTCGACCACCTTTTCAGGGGTTGGGGTTGCGGCTGGCGCACAAGCCGCAAGAACAAGGCTAAAGGCGAGCGCCATAAATAAAATAGAACGTATTTTTGACATATCTCTTCTCCTTTTTGATCAAAGATTTGCCCCCAATATAACAACTTTAGATTAACGCATGTCAAAAAACGGGTTAAATTTCTTTGATTTCGGGTAAAAACTTGTTAAGATATTTAACATATTGACATCAAGCTTGTGGGATAATAAAGTAAAATTTGCTCCCCTTTGCTTCGACTGATTCTGCCCAAATGGTGCCGCCGTGAGCTTCAACGACATGTTTGGCTATTGCTAAGCCTAATCCTGTTCCACCGCTGGCTCTAGCTCGATCCGTCTTGTAGAATCGCTCAAAAATGCGTGGTAAATCTTCTGCGGGTATGCCAATGCCACTGTCGGACACACAGAATAAAACATTGCCATTTTGGGTTTTAGCTGAGAGAATAATCTGTCCACCTGCAGGTGTAAACTTAATGGCATTGTGAAAGAGATTCCCAACGACTTGTTCAAGGCGGGATGGATCCGCAAGCACTTGCGGAAGATTTGGATCACATTCGATCACTACTTTCAAGCCTGCCCTCTCGGCTTGAATGCCAAGTCGATCGACGGCTTTTTGCAGAATTTCGTACGGCGAGGAGGGTTTTAATCGAAGCGGAACTTGTCCTGACTCAATTCGAGAAAGTTCAAGTAATTCTGAAACCATGTGGCTTAAGGAGTCGACTTCCTTTTCGATTTGCATAAGAAATTTATGTGCTGCCGGTGGATCCTCTAAAGCTCCTTCTTGGAGGGTTTCGGTCAAGGCTTTCAAGGACGCTAAGGGAGTGCGCAGTTCGTGGGAAATATTGCTGATAAAATCTCTCCGCACGGTTTCAAGATACCGTTGCCGAGTCAGGTTCTGCAATAGCATTAGGACGGTACCCCTTGCAATGGTCTCTAAGGGGGCGGTCATGCATTGGATATAGAGTTTTTTGGGTTGAATTTCGATAAGGGATGTTTGGGTTTCTTTCGAATTGCGAGTCCTTTGCCAACTTTCAAAAAACTGCGGATGTGGCAAGACCTGGGAGATGGTTTTACCGATAAGGTTTTGGTCGGATAAGTTTAGCATTTTGGTCACTGCTGGGTTTGCTAGTTGAATCACTCCATCTCCGTCGATAATCAAAACACCATCGGTCATTTCTTGGAGTACAGCGGAGATTTTATTGCGTTCTTGTTCTAAAGCTCGAATTTGATTGTGGATTTGTTGAGTCAGATAGTCGAATGCATCAACAAGCCGATCAATTTCAACCGAATGCTCTTCAGGTGAAAATTTTGGTTTCCAATCGGAAGTGAAGCCAGCAGAGGAGAGCTTTGAGATGGAGTGAGTAATTTCCTCAAGCGGCCGAGTGGCGTGACGTGCGGTATGAACGATGAGAATTGTGGTGATGACCAAAATAACCAATAATGACCAGATCAGTGTGCCTAGTAAACTCCTTTGTTCAGCACGTAGGTTTTGTAATGGTAGAGCAACTCTTAGATAGCCAATGGTTTGTTGGTGGTTATCCCTAATTGGAACAGCAACATAAACCATTTCAATTCCAAGAGTTTGGCTAAATCTTTGGGCAAAACCCACGCCCTCTTGAATCGCTTGTTGAATCTCTGGGCGAGATAGATGGTTGTCCATTTGAAGGGGGTCCATGTGAGAGTCTTGGATGACCGTTCCGCTTAGATCGATGATCGTGATACGTTCCCCAAGGATATTTGCCCAGTTTTTGATTACCTGTGCATCAATTTCTAGCCGGGTATCGGCGAGTAATGAAGCAATAATATTTGCGTTTGAAAGAAGATTTTTGTGAATAAAATCGAGGTAAAGATGATTGAAATAAAGTGTGATTGCTACTCCAGCAATTGACGTGATTATAAAGATAAGGATAACGATTGGAAAAGCTATGCGTGAACGAAGACTACGCCCCATACCTCATTCATCCCTCAAATCGATATCCCGATCCACGCACAGTGAGAATGCGCCGTGGTTGTGCTGGATCGTCTTCGATTTTTTCTCTCAACCAACGAATATGGACATCCACTGTGCGACTTCCACCGCTAAAATCCCATCCCCATACCCGCTCGAGGATCAGCTCTCTTGAGAGCATTTGCCCTTTGTGGCGGACAAGGAATAAAAGCAGGTCAAACTCTTTGGGCTTCAAATTAAGGGGCTGATTGTTTTTATAAGCCTCTCTGCGTGTCATGTCAATCGTGAGGTCGCCAAAATTAATAATCTCTTTGGGAATTTGCGCTTCGGTGTCGATTTCAGCCCGAATGAGACGTACCCTGCGTAGGTGCGCTTTGACCCGCGCCATTAATTCACGCATGGAAAATGGTTTGGTAACATAATCATCTGCGCCCATTTCCAATCCGATCACACGGTCAATTTCTTCATCTTTTGCCGTGAGCATAATAATCGGAATGTTCATCTCTTGACGGATCACACGGCAGACTTCAAAGCCGTCTAAAATTGGAAGCATGATATCTAAAATGATGAGATCAGGTTTTGTCTTTCGCGCTATTTCGATCGCCCTTTGGCCATCATCGGCTGTTTCTACATCATAACCCTGTTTGGTTAAGTTATAGGCTAGGGTATCACGAAGGGCAATCTCATCTTCTACGACGAGAATTTTATCGCTCATTTTTTTCTCCGTTAGAAAAGAGAATAAATATTGATATTTTCAAATTTATATGCTCTTACCACAAAAAAATTCGTTAATCTTTATAGATTATACAGTTTATTAAGTTTCTTAGCGATTAAATCATGGTAATAAGGTTAAGAATATTTGACAATTGAAAAATAAAGGTTTGACCGTTTTCCTGTCCTTTTATACCAAGATCAAAAGAAAAAGCTTTGATTTCTCCATAGCATTCCAAACGGGATATAATTTGAGAGATGTGTGATCAGTTTGTCGGATTCCAGTTGGAGCATCATCATGAATCAGGTGATTGGTGTGGGTGAACTTGATGGGAGCAAGGCTGAGAAAAGATTTTCAGCCATAGCATCCGGAGTTCTAGTTTTGAACATTTTGGTCATTTTATGGGGAGCAGTTGTGCGCGCTACTGGTTCTGGGGCGGGGTGCGGTAGTCATTGGCCGTTGTGTAATGGAGAAGTTGTGCCATTGCAGCCAGCAGTTGAAACGTTCATCGAATTTACCCATCGGTTATCCAGTGGATTGGCTTTCTTAGGAGTCGTGGGTTTGGTTGTTCTTGCGCGAGGGATATTTCCCAAAAAGTCCCCTGTGCGTCGCTTTGTTTTTCTCTCCCTTGTTTTTATTATCATTGAGTCACTAATCGGAGCTGGATTAGTCTTATTTGAACTAGTGGGAGCAAATGCATCACCCACAAGAGCAACCGTCGTGAGTGTTCACTTACTAAATACGTTGATCTTATTAGCTTTTCTGGCGTTGACGTGGTGGCGTTCTCTATTCCCAAGAGAAGAAAATATAGGGGTAATCCAAAACTTTCCCTCGAAAGTAGGTCTTTTTGTTTTTCTGGTTTTCATTCTCCTGATCGGCGTTAGCGGAGCTATTGCAGCTCTTGGGAACACTTTGTTTCCTTCCTCGAGCTTTATCGAAGGAGTTCAAAAAGATTTTGATCCCACATCTAATTTCTTAATTCGGTTGCGAGTATTTCATCCAGTTTTTGCAATTTCTGGAGCTGTTCTTGTGCTGATGTTAATCTACCGGGCTGTCGAGGGTGATAGGCGACAGCTTGTCCGGTATATGGGCTGGGCGGTTATTGGCTTGGGTGTTCTCCAAATGGTGGCTGGATTTATCACCCTGATTTTGCTTGCCCCTGTATGGATGCAAATCCTTCATCTGCTTTTTGCTGATTTATTGTGGATTGCATTTGTTATCTTTATTGATACCAAACGGCATTCCTATTTGCCTGAGTGAGGCGAATCTATGGTCGTCAACAAATCAAATCTATATTCACGGTTGCAGGATTTACGTAAACAAATTCAATATCACAATTATCGTTATTATGTTCTTAATGACCCCGTTATTAGCGATTATGAATATGATCAATTGTATGCAGAACTCGTCAAGATAGAGCAAGAACATCCTGAATGGGTTACCCCCGATTCTCCGACCCAAAGGGTGGGAGGATTAGTCGCGGAGAAATTTGAGAAAGTTCAACATCCTCTACCGATACTCAGTTTATCTAATGCTTTCACTAAAGATGAAGTACAGGATTGGTTTGAACGAATCGTAAAGTTGAATGAACGAGTAAGAGAAGCAGATTTTATCGTTGAACCGAAAATTGACGGCTTGACGGTTGTTTTACATTACCAAGATGGCGTGTTTCAAAAAGGGGCGACACGTGGGGATGGAATAGTGGGTGAAGATGTGACTGCTAATCTGAGAACGATCAAAGCATTGCCGCTAAACATTCCAGTTTCACCTTTATCTACATTGAAGGTGCCCAAATCCCTGGTAGTGCGTGGTGAAGTATTTATTACCCTAAAGGACTTCGAAGAACTGAATCGTCTCCTAGAGGAAATGGGAGAAAAGACTTATCTAAATCCGCGCAATACGGCTTCGGGGAGTTTGCGGCAACTTGACCCACGTGTTACAGCAACACGACCGTTAACTTTACTCACTTACGACATTGTATATATTGATGACAATTCACCAAAAACGCATTGTGAGTTGTTAGAACGACTGCATGACTTCGGCTTTCCCGTGGTTGAAAGTCGGTATTGTGCAAATCTAAGGGAAGTTTTCAAAGCATATGATGAATTTCTTGAGCGCAGAGATGTGCTAGGATATGAAGCCGATGGTGTTGTGATCAAGATAAACGATATCTCCCTTGCTCAACAATTGGGTGCTGTGGGGAAGGACCCCCGCGGAGCAATTGCTTTCAAGTATCCGGCGCGAGAAGTCTCTACACAGTTATTGAATATTGGAGTAAATGTGGGTAGAACAGGTGTGTTGACACCGTATGCCATTTTATCTCCCGTTGAAATCGGTGGTGTGATTGTCAAACAGGCAACGTTACACAATTTTGATTTTATTGCTCAAAAAGATATACGCATCGGTGATATTGTCTTAATTAAAAGAGCTGGCGATGTCATTCCTTACGTAATTGGTCCGATCATCGAGCGGCGCGATGGCGATGAGCAAGTGTTTGAACCACCCTCCACGTGTCCTGTTTGTAATCAACCCGTCGAACATCTCGAAGGAGAAGTTGCTTGGTATTGTGTCAATTCAGCTTGTCCAGCGCAAATCGTGCGCAATCTTGAACACTTTGTCTCCCGCTCAGCGATGGATATCGTTGGCGTAGGGATCAATTTGGTTGAACAATTTGTCCAAGCTGGACTTGTTAGTGATGCAGCGGACCTCTATCATTTGAAAAAAGAGGATTTATTGAAGCTAGAGGGGTTTGCTGATAAGAAAGCCGATAATGTACTGCGAGCAATCGCCAATTCTAAAAAACAATCCCTAACGCGTCTGATCATCGGTTTAGGGATACGAGGTGTTGGTGAGGTTGTTGCAGCGGATTTAGCCAAACGGTTTAAGTCCTTAGATGCGTTAATGTCTGCAAGCCTTGACGAATTGCAGTCTATCGAGGGAATTGGCCCAAATACTGCACAAGCCATCGTGGATTGGTTTCGTCAACCGCGCAATCGGGAGTTCCTGGAGAAATTACGAAAGGTTGGTGTTTGGCCGATCGAAGGCGATGTGGAACCTGAAGAAGGAGAACAAGTGTTTGCAGGAAAAACATTTGTCGTGACAGGGTCCCTGCAGCGATTTACCCGAGAAGAGGTCAAAAATTTCATCGAAAAGCTTGGTGGAAAGGTGACTGAATCGGTCAGCAGGAAGACAGATTATGTTCTCGTCGGAGAAAACCCGGGATCAAAATTGGAAAAGGCGCGCACATTGAATATCCCCATTCTTGATGAAGCGAAATTTTTAGAAATGGCAAAAGGAAAAGGCTAAAATAAATCCCTAATGACTGGTTCTTCTTAGCTTGGAGAACCAGAATAGGAGTGTAGATGACTGAACAAATTCTCGACTCTATTCAAAAACGGATCGACGCAATGAATCGACGGGTGGAAAACATCCGTCAGCAAGACCTCTACTTTTATAATCAACCCGTACAGGAATTGCGTGGGGGGTCAAAGGTTCTCGTCAATGGACGGGAGATGGGAATGTATGCCTCCTATTCCTACTTGGGCCTAGTTGGTCATCCTAAGATCAATCGAGCTGCACAACAGGCGATCGAGCGATATGGAACTGGAACCCACGGCGTGAGAACTTTAGCGGGGACCTTGACTCTCCATCGAGAGTTGGAAGAGACGATCGCTGCCTTTAAGCATGCCGAAGACGCGATTACGTACTCTTCGGGATATGTAACCAATCTAACGGTAGTTTCGACTTTGGTAGGGAGAGGGGATTATGTGATCTCGGATAAGCTAAACCATGCTAGCATTGTTGATGGTTGTATAATGTCAGGCGCAAAATTTTTGCGCTTTCCGCATAATGACATGGAAGCGCTTGAAAACCGATTGAAACAAGTTCCCAATGGATGCGCGAAATTGGTCATCGCCGATGCGGTTTTCAGTATGGATGGCGATGTGATCAACTTTCCGAAGATGGTTGAATTGTGTAAAAAATATAAAGCGTGGTTGATGATCGACGAAGCTCACTCCGTTGGTGTACTTGGAGAAAGGGGCACAGGTATTGAGGAGCATTTCGGGATGCCTGACACCATTGATATCAAGATGGGCACCCTCAGTAAAACCATTCCCTCGGTGGGAGGCTATGTGGCTGGAAGCAAAGAGCTAATTCGCTACCTGCGCCATGCCAGTCGAGCTTATATATTCTCTGCGGCTCTACCTCCGGCTCAAGCGGCTGCAGCAAAAGCAGCGTTTGAGGTTATTCTTGATGAGCCATGGCGAGTCAAAAAGTTGAGGGAAAATGCAGATTTCTTTATCAACGGCCTCAAGGAACGAGGTTTTAACACAATGTTGACTGAAACCGCGATTGTACCGATTTTATGCGGCTCGGATGAAGCTGCTTTTGGCATGACCCGAGCCTCACAAAGAAAAGGTTTGTTTGTGTTACCTGTTGTCTCTCCAGCAGTGCCTCCGGGTTTAGCTAGGTTGAGGGCAACTGTAACAGCAGCCCATGAAATGGATGAAATTCAAGAGGCGATGGATTTGATCGCTGAAGCAGGAAGAGAGGTTGGAGTTCTGTCAATGTGACGGGAATAGCCAAGGTTATTTTGAAAGCGGGTAAGGAAAAGTCTGTTTTGCGCTTTCATCCATGGATCTTTTCCAGTGCAATTCAGCGTATTGATGGTGAAGTAGGCGCAGGGGACTCTGTAGAGGTCTTTTCTCACAAGGGAGACTGGTTAGCATGGGGGGTTTTTAGTCCTCAATCGCAAATTCGTGTTCGTTTGTGGAGTTGGGATCAAGATAAGCCAATTGACAACGAATTGATTCGCAACCGATTGCGCTCTGCAATTTCTCTGCGGAAGTCTTATCGATTTTTTACAGAGACGAATTGCGTGCGTCTGGTTTATGCAGAATCTGATGGCATACCAGGACTAATCGTTGATCAATATGATCAATATCTAGTTCTACAGTCACTAAGTTGGGGTGTAGAACGAAGGAAAGAGCCAATTGTTCGGGAGATAGTTTCTCTAACTGGGATACCGAATGTATTCGAACGCTCGGATGGTGAGGCAAGGAAGCTTGAGGGGCTTAGGGATTGCAAAGGGACCCTATTCGGAGCAGAACCACCGGAGACGATCCGCGTTATTGAAAACGGAATTTTATTTTACGTTGATATACGAAGAGGACATAAAACGGGGTTCTACCTAGATCAAAAAGTGAACCGCTTGCGAGTTATGTATTACGTTAAGGACAAGGAAGTCTTGGATTGTTTTTGTTTTAGTGGTGGTATGACTATACCAAGCATCGTTGGGGGAGCGAAGAAGTTAACCTGTATCGATGAGTCTGCGGAGGCTCTTGACCTTCTGACAAGGAACCTTGAGTTAAACCAAATTCCAAGAGAAAAAATATCGATAAATTGTGGGGATGTTTTTCAGAAATTACGT
Source organism: Anaerolineales bacterium (assembly GCA_026415275.1). GTDB lineage: Bacteria > Chloroflexota > Anaerolineae > Anaerolineales > UBA4823 > NAK19. The sequence goes on along the minus strand of JAOAHK010000059.1, from coordinate 7 downwards.
GAGTTTC
>JAOAHK010000058.1 GCA_026415275.1 Anaerolineales bacterium | reverse complement strand
ATGGATGCTTGAGTTGTTTCTTAATAATTAGCTTTATTTACCCAAACCCCGAAGAGGATGATGACGATAATTAGAACCCCCAAACCAATAATTATGTTGATTGTGGTTGGATTTGGGGGTGTATAAACGAGTGTAGGTGTAGGTGTTACTTGAATCTCAGGGAACATATCTTGATTGAGAAACCAGAATATTCCATCCTTTTATTCTTTGACAAGTATATGAGTAATGATGTTTGAACCACTGCCACCAATATTCTGCGCCATACCAATTTTCGCATTTGGCACTTGATTTTCACCTGCGCTGCCGCGCAATTGCAAAACTACTTCCACAATTTGATAGACACCCGTTGCTCCGACTGGGTGCCCGCGAGCTTTTAGTCCTCCCATGGTTGTAATCGGCAGCTTGCCATTCAAAGTAATTTCTCCCTCAAGGGCAAGACGCGGTCCTTGTCCCCGTTCAGAAAAACCACAAGCTTCCAGCGATAACGCGGACATAATTGAAAATGCGTCATGTAGTTCAAAAAAGTCGATGTCTTTGGGTTGAACACCGGCTTGAGAATACGCTTTTTTGGCAGATATTTCCGCAGCTTTTAGCCAAAGTGGGTCTTTACGATCATGGATGGCAATGCTATCGGTTGCGGCGGCTGATCCAGCTATTTTAATAATTGGCTTACCATTTTTCTTCAATGTGTCTCTAGGAACAATCAAAACTGCTGCTGCACCATCGCCAATTGGAGAAGCATCTAATAAATTAATCGGATATGCAATCATCTTTGCCTTGGCATAATCCTGCTCTGTAATGGCTTCTTGTAGGCGGGCATAAGGATTCGTGAGTGCGTTTTGGTGAGCGTTTATCGAAAAACCAGCAAAATCCTTATGCTGCCAGCCATATTCATACATATAGCGTTGCATTATCAGAGCATTTAAGGCAACAAAGCTAACGCCATGAGCAACTTCGTAGTCGGCATCGGCTGCGGTTGCCAAGGCTGCTGTTACCTCGCTACCTTTTCCTTCGGTCATTTTCTCAACACCAACTGCTATCGCTGAATCAACAAAGCCAGAGGCTACGGCGATTGCAGCTTGACGCACAGCGGCAGCTCCTGAACTACAAGCAGCTTCAATTTTGACAGCCTCCGTGTAGCGTAACCCAGCCCAATCAGCGACTAGAGTTCCTAAGTTTTCCTGTTGGCTAATCAATCCCGACAGCATATTGCCAACATATAACGCATCCACAGTTTCACGTCGAGCATCTTGCAAAGCTAATAACACTGCTTCTGCTGCTAGATCGCGAATGGATTTTTCCCAATGTTCATCAACTGGGGTCATACCAATTCCAAGAATGGCTACCTCACGCATATTTACCTCATGGCTCCCGGATAACAATATTTACACAAATGAATTGTACATTTTGGAACTATCAATATCTATCAAGGTTGATTGACTTATTCAGGTTTATTTGCTTTCCGAAGATGATCGGAGTTATTGACCTACGAAATAACTCTTACATGCCAGATCGAGCAGCTCCGGAGTCATGGCGGCTGAAACCCCTTCGTACTCACAGATCGCCTTGAGCGTTCTTAATAAATCACGGGGGTGGACTGATTGCATCACGCGATCGGTTTGTTTGTACCATTTATTTAACAGATATATAAATGCATCTTTGTTGAAAGGAATATTTTGATTCTTGCATTCTAAAAGGAAAATTTGAGCAAACATTTTTTCGTCAGGAGATGAAAGTTCCACTTTGATTTGAATACGCCGGAGGAATGCATCATCCATCAAGTCATACGGATCAAGATTTGTGCTGAAGACTAACAGCAATTTGAATGGCACGACAATGGTTTGCCCACTAATCAAACGAAGAAAGTCTACTTGATTTTCCAAAGGAACAATCCAGCGATTGAGTAGGTCTCCTGGTCGAACCTGCTGGCGGCCAAAATCGTCAATCAGGAACATACCACCGTTTGCTTTGAGCTGTAGGGGAGCTTCGTAGATCTTTGCGATCGGATCATAGCGCAAATCGAGGGCATCCATTTTGAGTTCACCTCCAACCATCACGGTCGGACGATGAAATAACGCCCAACGTCCATCCACGCGTCCAAATTCACTCGTCCGTTTGGTGTCGGTTTGCACTTTGTGGTGGATTAGACGGTCATGAATTTGAATGATATGTCCACCAGCCGTAATTGCGTAGGGTAACCAAATCGGATCGGTTCCGGAGATGAGTTTTGAAATTGCTTGAGCGACAGTCGTTTTACCATTTCCCGGTGGTCCGTAAAGAAATAAGGAGGAACCCGAGTTTATTGCTGGCCCAATGCGACGGTGAAAATCCTCAGGAAGAATCAGGCTCTTGAGGGCTTCTTTGACTTGCGCAGCCTGAACACGACGACGTTGTTGGGTTTGTAACTCGATGCCTTGATTGTAATCGGGGATCGATACAGGAACTGGACCTATATATTGACTGCGCTCAAAGGCTCCACGCGCGCGCTCTTCGCCAGCTTCTGTTAATGTATAAACGTATCCAAGTCGTCCAAGTTCTCCGATCGCTTTGGCAACTTCTACAAGATGTTCCTTTTGCATCCAAGCTAAAATTTCGTCGATAATGCGATTGGATATCTTTAGGACTTCGACAAAGCGCGCCAAAGCTACATTGCCCTCATTGAAAAGTAGTCGAAAGATGATGTCGATAACAATACTCTGGGGAATTTTTAGGTCCTCTATTTGGTTAGGCTCGGTAAGAAGTTCTTTTAGTGTAACTTGGTTATCGTTCATAAAATTTTATTACTTAGATGGTTTGATAGATTAGATGAATCTGGAAAATACGCGATGATTTTTGTAGGGTTTCCCCCCTACATTTTCCAGGTCGTTACGCATCTGGACTGCGGTTTCGGCTACTTGGGTCAACTCCGCGTGTTTATATTGATAGTTACGGACAGTTTTTTCCATTTCGCTGTAGAGCAGCGCATTTCCACCCCTACCATGAAATTCGGGAAGTATACCCGCTCCATTTAGGGAAATCCACTGAGTGCGCCGCAATTCGAGAAGGATGTCTATGATCGAAATTGGGTTGATTTTACCTTTTGCCCTTTGCATGGCGGCTGAGATGTCTGGAAAACCGAACAGAAATCCCACCGCTTCATCTTCGTGAGTGATCACTTTAATTAATTTAGGATCTGCGTATGGAATAATGTTATCTAGAACAAATTGGATTTCTTCATCGGTCAGAGGATAATATTCCCAATTGTTGACAAAGGAGTCATTGTAGGCTTTGCCAATCTTTTTTGCCCATTTACGCAGTTGAGAGCGATTTTCGAATGAAAGGACTCTTAAGGTGCCGCGTTCTTGAACGCGATGAGCGATCCTGTGAATTCGTTCGGGCATGCGAAAGCTCTCTGCAGACAAATAACAGGAAACAAAGTCAACTTCTTTTGTGAAACCTTGTGCCTCAACAAGCTCTCTATAATATGGGTGGTTATAATTCATCATCATCATCATCTGGCGATGCTCAAACCCCTCTATCAAGATGCCATAGCCATCCAGCGGCCCCATTCCTTTCGGCCCAACCACTCTGTTTAGGTTACGTGCTTTTGCCCATTCAAAGACACGGTTAAAAAGAGCTTGAGCCACTTCAATATCGTTAATCGAATCAAAAAAATAGAACTGGGCATCTCGTTTTTGGTGGTATTCGTTAAAATGCCGGTTTTCGAGAGCGGCAATGCGCCCTACATCCTCACCATCTATTCGGGCAATAAAAAAATCGGCAGTTGAATGTTGATAGAAGGGATGCTTTTTATTGTTTAAGTAAAGCTTTGCGTCATTGAGAAAGGGCGGAACCCATTGAGGAGTGTTCTGATAAATCCGAAAGGGAATAGAGATAAACCGCTGAATATCCTTCGGATTTGAGAGGTTAACTTGATCAATTTGAATCATGGTTAAGCCTTCCTTAGATAAAATCAGGTGTTTCTATTTTACCCGTTTTATCTTAAAGAAGGTTTTGGTAAAGGAGCTTGATGGAAATATTATTTTGTGAGCTGCTCGCTAATTTGATCAAGATCGGCAATTTCCTCGGGGGAGAGACGCCAATTCATTGCTCCAGCATTCTCTTCGGCTTGTTTGCGGTTCTTTGCACCAGGGATGGGAATGGCACCTTTGCAAATCACCCAGTTTAGAGCTACTTGGGATGGAGTTTTACCGCCGTGTGCTTCACCAATCTCTTTAAGTTTTTCCTGGAGCGGTTTCATTTTTCTAAGAAATTGTTTTGAGTATAAAAAGCGGCGGGCTCCAGAAGGCGGGTTGTGTTCGGAGTATTTTCCCGTAAGTAACCCTTGCCCAATAGGACTGTAAGCGATAATTTGGATATTTCTTTCGTGACAGGCTTGAACAACACCGTTTTCCTCGATCTTACGGTTGATAAGGCTATATGGTACTTGGTTTGAGGTAAGTGGAATACCACGATGGGCGAGAATGTCATGTGCGCGGCGCACTTGATCAGCATTATAGTTGGATACTCCTACGGCTTCTACCAGTCCTGCTTCATAGGCATCAGCAAGACAAGCGACCCATTTCTCAATAGGAATAGGCGGAAAGGGCCAGTGAATCTGGTATAGATGTATTTTTGATGATTTTAATCGCTTTAAGCTGTTAGATAAAGCATTACGGAAGTCTTGAGCTCGCCATCGCCAAGGGAAGGGGAAAAATTTGGTTGCAATGACGAGGGGATGTGGGGATTCGGTAATTAGGGTAGCCAGAATTTTCTCAGATGTGCCATTTCCATAAACTTCTGCAGTATCGAAAAAGTTGATTCCATGAGAGATCGAGACTGAAAAGGCCTCTCGAATATCGCTCAGATCATAACCAGAACCATATCCCCAAAAGCGACGGTCACCCCATGCCCAGGTTCCGATTCCTATAATAGAAATTTTTTGCGAAATGGGTCCTAGTTTTATCGTGTCGTCCATAGAGCTCCTTTATTAAATTAAGGATTCTGGATCGTTTGCATGAGAAGATCACTATGATAACAGGTTCATAAGAGCGCTTTCTGCAGTTGGATATTGGTACTCAAAGCCTAGCTCCAGCAGTTTTTTTGGAACCTGTTTTTGAGAAGATAACAATAAATCCGCTTTTTCCCCAAAGATTGATCGGAAGAAGATTTCAGGGGTTGGAAAGAATGAAGGCTTGCGCATGACTCTTCCAATCACTTTGCTGAGCTCTTGGCTTGTCACGGGTTGCGGTGCACAGAGGTTGAATGGACCTTTGGCTTGGGGGGTCTCAAGAAGAAAAACCATCGCTCGGATAAGGTCTTGGAGGTGGATCCACGAAACCCATTGTTTGCCATTCCCTAGAGGACCCCCTAAGAAAAACCGATAGGGCAGCAAAATAAAGGGAAGCGAACCGCCGTTGAGTGCCATAACAACTCCAGCGATGCGAGTAATAACCCGCCGAATTCCCATCTGGTCTAGCTCGGCAGTGGAATTTTCCCACTCCACACATAGTTTGGCAAGGAAATCATCCCCCGGAGCGGTGTCCTCGTCCATCTCCCGATGGGGATGACTGCCATAGTAGCCCACTGCAGAAGCTTGAATGAAAACTTGTGGTTTGGTGGGAGACTGTTCGATCGCTTCTGATAGCGCTTTTCCACTTGATATCCGGCTTTTTCGCAAGGCTTCCTTAAATTGTGGTGTCCACCGTTTAGTTATCACTTCTAAGATGTTCTTGCCTCCAATATTCTCTCCAGCTAAGTTGATTACTGCGTCGCTTTCATGAATTGCGGCAACCCAATCTCCTATATTTGCGCCATCCCAATAGAGATAAAAAGGATTTGGTTTCAAAGTTGATGAAGCTTGGTAATCCCGACTTCCGCGCCGAGAAAGAATAATAACTTGATGATTGTTCTGAACAAGTAAGCTGCTTAGTGCCGTCCCTATAAAACCACTACCGCCGGCTATCGTGATTTTCATGATTTTCCTCCAAATTACATTTGCTGCTAGCTATCTGACAACTTTGGCTTGAGAAATAATCAATTTTTAAGTTGTGTAATTTTTGCAGAGAAGGGAAATTGTCAGAATGCTAGTTTTACTTGGGTAAATTTTAATGAAAAAGACAATAAATGTCAAGATATTATACGGAAATTGTCTAGAATATTGTTCGGCTTGTCTGTCTCCGCCTAACAGTTTTGTAGAGGTTATTAGAAAATGCTTATGCTAAACTTAATAACAAATTTAGAGATGTTTATATGAAAGACAGACACTTGCACTTAAAAAGGATGATCGGTTCCTACCTTCTTTTAGGGGTTGGCATTGGCATATTGGGGGTGTTCTTCTCGACAATTATTGTAATACAGGAAGATGATTTATCTTTCTCGTTTGCTAACTTAATCCTCGCTCAAAGGACACACAAAGTACTCTGGTTTATCGATTTTCTTCCCATTGCCCTTGGCATCATTTTTACTGTGCTTGGGAGGATTAGTCAAAAACTACAAGAAAGCAGAGAGGAATTGGAAGTATTAGTTGCAAAGCGCACGAAGGAACTCTTTGAGACAAATCAAAGACTTCTAGAACAAAATCAAGAAAGAGAGAGGATAGAAACTATTCTTTCACGGGCAAAGAAGGAGTGGGAAGTGACCTTTGATGCCGTGAAGGATATGATCTTTATTATCGATCAAACCGGAGCTATTATCCGTTGTAATCGCTCCGTGATCGACTACTTCGAAACAAACTTTCAAGCTGTAATTGGCAAAAATATTAATCTTCTCTTCTATGGTGAAATCGGGGAGGTGGAGAATCGATTAAGTTACTTTGAAGATTTTTGCAAGTTTCCTACTCTAGAAGGCTGGTATGAGGTTTCGGAGTATCCAATTGAATTGGCTTCTGCCGGAAAGGGATGGGTGTATATTGTGCGGGATATTACTGACCGCCGGGAGGCAGAAATAGCGCTCTTGAAACAGAAGCAGTATTTTGAAGCTGTGGTATATAACAGCCCCGTTGCGATTGTGATTGTGGATCGTGAGAACAAGATTGTTTCGTGTAATCCTGCTTTTGAAACGCTTTTTGAGTATAGTGAAAAAGAAGTTATCGGTCGTGAATTAGATCCATTAATTTCACCACCTGAACTAGAGGATGAAGCGCGTGAATTAACCCAAACTGCGAGAGATTACTCTATTCATGTAGTTAGAAAGCGGAGGAAGCGAAATGGCGATCTGATTGATGTCGAGATTTTAGGTGTTCCGATCTTCATTCAGGGGGAAAGGGTTGGAGTTTTGGGATTGTACCATGATATCACCGAGCTACTACAAGCAAAAATTAAAGCAGAAGAGGCGGATCGGGCGAAGAGCGAGTTTCTGGCGAACATGTCCCATGAGATTCGTACTCCAATGAATGGGGTGATGGGGATGTTAGAACTCCTGATGGATACCCCATTATCGCAAGAACAACAAGATTTTGTGAAGACTGCTCTTGAGTCGGCGGAGGCACTTCTGAGTCTATTAAATGATATATTGGACTTTTCGAAGATTGAAGCGCGCAAACTAGAGCTAGAAAATATCGAGTTTGAACTGCGCGCTACCGTTGAGTCGATATCTCGCACCATGGCGCAACGTGCAGCAGAAAAGAATTTGGAGACAATTTGTATTCTTCCGAGTGATATTCCTAATGACTTAATTGGTGATCCAACCCGCTTGCGCCAAATCCTCATCAACCTGATCGGAAACGCAATTAAGTTTACTGAGGTTGGTGAAATTGTCGTTCGGGTTGAAAAGATAGCTGAATATCAGGATCGAGTCAGGCTGAAATTTTCGGTTAAGGATACTGGAATTGGCATTCCTTATGAACGGCAACAGGCAATTTTTAATCGCTTTACCCAGGTAGATGGTTCTACGACTCGCAAGTATGGGGGAACAGGTTTGGGGCTTACCATCTGTAAGCAGTTAGTTGAGCTAATGGGAGGAGAAATTGGGGTGATCAGCGAACCAGGCAAGGGGAGTGAATTTTGGTTCTGGCTCGAATTTCAAAAACAAGGGCAAAAGGAGAAATGGACAAAGGCATCTTTGACGGAATTACGCAATAGCCGAGTTTTAGTTATAGATGATAACCTGACCAACCGAACTTACCTTGCAAAGACCTTAGAAGGATTCGGTTGCTCGGTTTGTGCGGTAGGTAGCGGCACAGAGGGTTTAGAGGCATTAAGCATTGCACTTGAAGTAGGAAATCCTTATCAAGTTGCCTTGATTGATATGCAGATGCCCGGGATGGACGGTGAAACAACCATTCGGCGCATTCGAGAGGTCGATGGATATGAGGATTTGAAAATTATCGTGCTGACTTCCATGGGGGTTCAAGGCGACGTGGCGCGGTTTCAAGAATTGGGTTGCGTTGGCTATTTACTAAAACCCATTCGTCAGCAGGAACTGAGAGACACGCTTTTATTGGTCTTAGGTACGTCAAATAAAAAGAAAAAGAAGCAATTAATTACCCGACATACGTTAGCTGAATGCGCGGAACATTGCCGTATCTTATTGGTAGAAGACAATCCCATCAACCAAAAAGTTGCTGTCAAGCTATTGAATAAGGCCGGTTTTGCAGTGGATACAGCAACGAATGGATTAGAGGCTCTAGAAGCTCTTCGCAATGGTTCGTATCAAATTGTGCTGATGGATATCCAAATGCCAGAGATGGATGGTTTCGAAGCTACGTCACGCATTCGAAATTCGGGAATGCCCTATCAGAATATCCCGATTATTGCCATGACTGCCCATGCTTTGAAAGGGGATCGAGAAAAATGTTTAGAAGCTGGAATGAATGATTATGTGTCGAAACCTATCAAGGGAGAAGAACTGTTTGAGGTGATCAATAGATGGTACCCAATTAGCAGAAAGAGTCTAAATCATAGCGAAAAGACTTCTATTCGGAAGGGGGATATTGTCCCCGATTTGGGTGAAGAAACTGCTCCTAGTTTTGACCAAACGTTTGCTGATTGGCAGCCCCTGTTTGCTGACTTAACCATTGATTTTGGTGAGATGGCGGTTGTCGAACAAAGTGAACATTCATTCCACACCGAAGAGGAATCTGAAATTAAGGTCAAGGGAAACAATAGCGTAGGGTATGTTGACCTAGATGAAGTATTACCCCGCTTTGTAGATGATCGGAATTTTTATTTTGAGATGTTGCGTGAATTTCTTGAGAATGTTCCTTCAAAAATCGAGGAAATGAAATCCGTAATTGATCAGGGCGATGGGAAGCAACTTAATTTCCTCGCTCACCGCTTCAAAGGAATGGCTGCTAACTTAGGAGCAAAGGAGATTGCTCAAATCGCTCAGGAACTTGAAGATTCTGGCAAAAATAATCATTTGGAAAAATGCCAAGTGACTCTTTCGCTACTTGAGAGTGAAATAGAGCGCTTGGTAGAATGGTATCACACCGAATATAGCAGAATCTCCGCTGAGTGATTATAGATAATGGTCAACTTGGGCTCGCCGCCACTTGCGTACCGAGTTGATTAGAAATATCTCTTCGCATTTTTTTAAGTCGTCAAGAGTTATAACTCCTTCTTGAATTGACTTGTTTTCTAATAGATACTGACGAAATACCCCAGGAA
>JAOAHK010000057.1 GCA_026415275.1 Anaerolineales bacterium | reverse complement strand
CCCCACTCGCAGCCCATATTGGAGAGAAAATGTTTTTCTGCTCCAAACGAAATCATCCTTTGCCCTATCTCCTGATCCAGAACTCCCCACTTTATTATGGCAAATTGAACCTCCACCTGATAACCTCTGGGAGAAACAGCCGCATGGGACAGTACTAAGCTATTTTTACCTTGAACAAAACAACTTGTACCAATCTTTGGCAGAAGGGGATCATTGGTTTTGGTACAAATTGCTCAACAAACAGGAACAAAAGGTTACTTTAAGATTTGAATCCTCTCCAATGGGAGAGGTTTTCTTGCGGTTATGGATCTACTCTGCGACCGAAGCTCCTGTGCAACCTGATCATGCTCTTCAGGTCATAGTCAATGATAATTATGTCCAAGAGATTTCTTGGGATGGAAAGGGTTACCAGCAAGTCGAGGTTTTTGTGCCGGCTGAATACTTTCGCCAAGGGGAAAATCAACTTACTCTATCTATTCCCGACCTTGAGGGGGTGTTTGCCCAAGTTAGTTATTTAGATAAAATTGATTTTTACCATTGGCAAATCCTTCCTTCCTTAGCTGAGGCATTTCAGTTCAAGTTCTTTGCAGACGAATCACTCAATTTAGACTCAATCGAAAGTCTTGGTAGTGAGTTATGGATTTGGAGCGTCGATGACCCGCTAAATCCTCGGCAACTTGGGAGAGCAGAGGAATTGCCTGTTGCTGGCGAACTCAAGCGTTATCTATGGGCAAATAAAAGAGGTTTCCAAACTCCATCCGCTCTGCGCCTAATCATGTCTGATGCGATGCAGGTGCAAGATGATCCTGAGATTACTTATTTGGCAATCGGTCCAAAGGAACTTCTAGTACCCTTGAAACCCTTGCTGGATCTACGTAAAGCAGAAGGTCTTGCCATTGAGACAGCGGTCGAAGATATCTATGATTGGTATTCCGGATTCGCTGAGCCGCAAGCAATCCGAGCATATTTGACAAAAGCCATCCAAGAGTATCCCTCATTGCAATATGTTTTGTTGGTGGGAGATGCGACGTATGACCCTGCCCAAAACATCACCAAAGCAGAATCCAACCGCTTGCCCACCTTTTTTGTCGATACGATCTTCGGCGGACAAACCTCCACAGAACTCCCGTTTTCGATATTGAATCAACCGGGTTTAGATTTTCTCGATAGTGAACCTGTGTTCCAGCCAACGATAGCAGTGGGGCGGCTGCCCGCCAGTTCGCCACAGCAAGTCCGCCAATGGGTTTCCAAAGTCTTAGAATACGAAAAAGGCGGAATGAAGCCTCACACGGAGGCGGTTTTGGCGGTAGCAGATCCCCATGAAGCCTATTTTTCACGCGAGGCAACCGACTTCACAGAGCTTTGGGACATAGTAACACACAAGGATGTTTTCTTGCCGCAAGCTGGCGAGACTGACCTTCAGGAGAAGATTCAAACCTATTTTCAGCAGGATTATCAAGTCATCGCTTATTTTGGCCATGGCGCAATCGATTTGTGGGGCAAGGATGAAATCTTCACCGCTCAGGAAGCCCAAGCACTTACAGGGCAAGGGAGTTATCCCATCGTCTTGAACTTCACCTGTTTAACAGGTTACTACATTCACCCCGAGGTCATGTCTCTCACCGAGTCATTGCTCTGGAATCCGAAAGGAGGAGCAATATTGGTTATTGCGCCAACGAGTTTGACCTTGGCGGATGACCAAGGTTTCTTGTGGAAGGCGTTCGTTGAGAGTTATCAAGGGCAGAAAAAAGGGCGGATTGGCGATGTGTGGCGAGATACACTAGCCAGGATTCCTCTGACCAACGAAGGCATTCGTGATGTGGTCGTCACCTATACTGTATTTGGTGATCCGGCGACGACCTTACCCTAAATAGTAGTACAATCCAACTACGCGAGTGTTTTTCCATTCCATGAAATCCATGGATCAGAGGAAGGTCTTGCACCCTAGCGAATGTCCAAGTGAATTGCCCGAGGAGGCGCAAATTGGCATTCAATTGTTCAATGAAGGAAAGTTTTTTGAAGCCCATGAGCATCTAGAGCTAGCTTGGAGGGCGGAATCTTCCCTAAAACGCTATCTCTATATTGGCATATTACAAGCAGGAGTCGCATATTATCATATTCAACGGCGCAATTATCGCGGAGCGCTCAAAGTAATTGCTCGCTCGCGCCGCTGGCTAAATTTGTTGCCGCAGTGGTGTGGCGGTGTGAATATTGGTAAGTTGCGAGAAGACCTCGATCATGTTGAGAAGGAAGTGAGGAGGTTAGGTCCGCTAGGTCTGGATCGTTTTGATGAAAATTTATTTTGCCAGCTTGAGATTCGTTCTTAATAGGCGTTCAATCGTGAAACTTTTGGTCATCGGAATTCGTTACTATAGATTGTAGATATATATCTATCCTGATTTGCGGGAAGGAAATTTGAAATGAAACTCTCTGAAAATCAGACAAGCCCGGTAAGCAAAGACGATCAAGGTCAAAATAAACAGTTGGGGATAGGTTTTTTTATCCTATCTCTAATTTTAGTGGTCACTCTTATCTTATCGAATTTGAGCGGAGTTCGCTCAACACAACAAAGAACGTCTCCTCCAAGTGAACCGACTCCATCATTTCCTTTAGAAGAACCTGTCAGCGAAGGTCCTATAAAAGTGGCGCAAGTGTTTCCTGCTGATGGGAGTCAGGAGATCGACCCGGGTGGAGTCATTACGGTGATCTTCAACCGTCCAGTTGTGCCGTTGACAACGCTCAAACAGCAAGACACCTTGCCGAATCCGCTGCGATTTTCGCCGGAATTGGAAGGAAAGGTACAGTGGTTGAACACCTCGGTATTAGTTTTTCGACCAGAGAAACCTTTGTTAAGCGGTAAAACCTATCAGGTAACGGTTCAGAAAAAGTTTGGTGCAATTGGGGAAGTTTTGGAAGAGGATTTTAACTGGTCGTTCGCTACTCGCCCGGCTATGGTTGGGGGTATCCAATTGCAGAATGGCGAGATCGATCCACCCAAGGGACGGGGAAATATTTTACTCGATGAAGCCATCACGATTCGCTTTTTACAGCCAATGGATGCCGAATCTACTCAAGAGGCAACTTCGGTTTTGGATGAAAGATCTGAGGCAACCCCCTTAGATTATCGCTGGAATGAAGACTTTACACAATTGACGGTCAAACCGAAACGGCTCTATCGCATTGATGCCCATTATCAATTGGTGGTGCAGGATAAAGCGCTGACGCAAAGTGGCAGTCCGTTGAGCGAGGAATTTCGTTGGGACTTTTACACGCTCCCTATGCCAAAAATTATCCAAATCTCTCCAGGCGATGGTGAGGTACAAAAGGATTTTTCACCCGTGCTCTTGATCAAATTCTCCTCGCCGATGAAGATCGATAGCTTCAAGGAAAGAGTCAGCATCCGACCGGAACCAAAGCAACCCCTCGAATGGTGGTATAACGAGTGGGAGTACAGTTTTTATCTGTATAACTTAGAACCTTCTACTCAATACGAAGTGGAAATCCAGCCTGGCGTCGAGGATATTTATGGTAACAAATTATTGGAAGGTAAGACATTTCGCTTTACTACAGCAAAGTTATCTCCTTGGGCATACTTGCGCATGCCTGGAGAGACTGTGTTTTACCGAACCAACAAAGATACTCAATATTTTTATCTAAGTATGACGAATGTGCGCAAGGCCGTTGTTAAGCTATATCCACTCAGTGTGGATGACTTTAGTGCCTTAATGTTCTATCAGAAAAACTATTGGGAATATGTCCCTCAAACAGATCCTGTCTGGAGTAAGGAAATTGTCAACGAGGTGAAACTGAATGAACAATCGAATATCAAGGTAGAGTTGTTTTCCGAAGAGGAAGGTTTGGCACCGGGATTGTATTTTCTAACATTGGATACATCCGAAATCTCACATCCCTATTCGACCTACTTAGATCAACGCATTGTCATTGTAGCTAATGCGAATCTGACTTTCAAAACCTCGCTTACCGAAGCTTTGGTCTGGGCGACCGATCTGGAAAGTGGTCAACCTTTGCCGAATGTTCCGATTCAAGTGATAGGGAACCAACAGATTCAGTTGGGTAAAGGGGTTACCGATCAGAAGGGTGTTGCAAGAATTGAATATTCTGAAACATACTACGATAGTATCGCAATTGCATACACCCCAGAGGGCCCAATTGTTTCGTACGCGTACAATAATTGGGGAAGCGGGGCGACAGCCGTAGATTATGCGCTATGGGAGGGATATTATTCACCTCCAGGCCTAACGCGAGCGTATGTTTACACAGAGAGACCCATTTACCGACCTGGACAACCGGTTTACTTCAAGGCGATCTTGCGGGTTGATGATGACTTGGATTACCGTTTACCTCCTCTTGAAAGCGTAAAAGTTCGCATCCAGAGCTTTGACAAAGTCGTCTGGGAAGAAGACATTCAAGTCACTGAGGCTGGGACACTTGATGGGAAATTTGTTCTCTCAGAAGATGCCGCCTTGGGTACCTATACACTCTCTATCATCAACCCATTGGATGATAGCCTTCTCGGCGAGATTAGTTTTAGCGTTGCAGAATATCGTCGTCCAGAATTCCGTGTGGATGTATCCGTAGAACCTGCTCAGTTAGTACAAGGGGAGAATGGAAAAGCGTTGATCAGGGCTGAATATTACTCTGGTGGAGCAGTAGCGGATGGGAAATACCGCTGGACGATCACCGCTCAACCCTACACTTTTGCTCCTGGTGGGGATTACAGCGACTATTCCTTTACAGACGAGGAATTAGACAACTTTGACTATACCAGTCAGGATCGTGGGCTTGAAATCGTTTCCGAAGGGGAAGGTACCCTAGATGCAAATGGTCAAGTTGAGGTTGAATATCTTGCTAAACTCGGAGAAGATGGGAAGAGTCAAAGTTGGATAGTCGAAGCGGATGTGACGGATCTCGCCGGCAATGTAGTTAGCGGTCGCAATCAGGTGAATGTCCATCAGAGCCAACTCTATGTTGGAATTAAGCCCGACTCCTATGTAGGTGAAGCCGGAAGAGAACAAAACTTTTCTCTGGTTGTTTTAGATTGGGATGCCAAACCGATTGCGAACCAAACGGTCGAAGTCGAGATCGTGGAACGAAGGTGGCACAGCGTGCAGGTTCAACAACCGGATGGATCGATTGTTTGGGAAACCAAAGTGGAAAATGTTCCGGTTGTTTTACAACAAGTAACCACAGATGAGAGTGGAGAAGCTAAGGCGACCTTTATTCCGCCGAACGGTGGTGTTTTCCGTGGGCGGGCGTGTGCACGAGATGAAGGAGAGAGACAACATTGCTCTTCAGCGTACCTCTGGGTGTATGGAGGGGATTTCGTTCCATGGCGTCAGACTAGCGACCGCTCTCTGCAGGTTGTGTCGGATAAAGAGGAATACCAAGCTGGTGAGGTGGCGAAAATCTTGATCGCTTCCCCGTTCCAAGGGGTTTCCTATGGGCTAATCACCGTTGAGCGTGGACATATCCGCTCTCACGAGGTTATAGAACTCACCTCAAACAGTACGGTATACAGTTTGCCTGTTACCGATGATATGGCGCCGAATATCTATGTCTCGGTTGCGGTGGTCAAGGGGATCGATGAAACCAATCCACGGCCGGCGTTCCGAGTGGGGTTGGCGGAATTAAAGGTGGCTTCACAAGCTAAGAATTTGTCGATAGAAGTGGAGAAAGACAAACAGTCTGCTCACCCTGGCGAAGAGGTGACATACACCTTGCGGGTTCGAGATAAAGATGGAAAGCCGGTCAAGGCAGAAGTTTCGGCTAGTTTGAGTGATCTGGCAACGTTATCCTTAGTCGGACCGAATAGTTTGCCAATTGCAGATTTCTTCTATAACCGCCGGGCATTAGGTGTCCGCACGTCCTTACCGCTTCTGCTTAGTATGGAAGAGTACAATGCACTTGCGGAAGAAGAGCTTGTGCGCGGTGAATCGATGGGAAGCGGAGGGGGGAAAGGAGGAGGTGTCCTAGGTGTAGTGGAAGTGCGTCAAGAATTCCCTGATACAGCTTATTGGAAAGCACGTCTGGTAACTGATGAAAACGGTGAAGTGAAATTTACCGTTCGATTGCCTGATAATTTGACGATTTGGCGTTTGGATGCTCGAGCGGTGACGAGTGATACCAAGGTTGGTCAAATCACTGACGATTTACAAGCCAAGAAGCCTTTGATGGTCCTACCAAAAACGCCGCGCTTTTTCATCGTTGGAGATACCGCCGAAGTCGGAGCGACAATCCGCAATCAGACAGGACAGAATCTTCAAATTAAAGCTAGCCTACAGGCTGAAGGCGTGGAGATTCTTGATCCAATTGATCAAGTTGTAAGCGTGAATAACAATGAACAGGTTTATGTAAAGTGGACAGTACGGGTGCTCGATACCGAACGGGTAGACTTGATCTTTTCTGCTCTTGGTGGGGAATGGCAGGATGCCTCAAAACCAACCTTAGCCACGTTGCAAGATCAGGGACTCGCAGTCTATCGTTATGAAAGCCGCACGGTTGTGGCGACAGCGGGCAGTTTGAAAGAAGCTGGCAGCCGTCAGGAAACCGTCCAAATCCCACAAAAAGAAAAGTTAGAGGGTGGAGAATTGACAATCCGTCTTCAACCCTCTCTTGCCGCAGGCTTGTTGGATGGGTTATCGTACTTAGAGTATTTTCCTCACGCTTGTTTGGAGCAGACCGTGTCAAGATTTTTGCCCAATGTGCTCGTTGTGCAAGCCTATCAAGCAGCGGGATTAGACGATGCGAAAATGAAAGCAAAATTGGACGAACTGGTGAAGAACGGACTGCAAAAGATCTATAAACACCAAAATCCTGATGGCGGGTGGGGTTGGTGGAGCCGAGAAAAGAGCGACTTGCAAACCAGTGCTTATGTGATGCTCGGTTTGATTGAAACCAAGCAAGCCGGTTATCCGATTGATGAAGAGGTTTTCGAGAAAGGGAAGCAATTCTTGCGCTTGAATATTAAGAGTGCAAATGCGCTCAAGTATCCATATGAGTGGAATCAACAGGCCTTTGTGCTGTATGTGATGGCAAGAGCAGGGGTGCCAAATCCTTCTCGGACAACGGCGCTTTATGAAAAGCGCACCTCCATGGCGCTCTATGCCCAAGCGTACTTAGCAGAAGCTTTATATCTCATCGACCCTGAGGATAACCGCGTAAAAACGATTCTCTCCGATCTACAAAACAAGGCGATTCGGTCTGCAACAGGAACCCATTGGCAAGAGAAAGAAGCCGATTTGTATAATTGGAACACAGATACACGCACAACGGCGATTATTCTTGGAGTTTTGGAGTTGGTCAACCCGAACGATCCGATGCTGGAAAGTGTCGTTCGTTGGTTAGCACAAAATCGCCTGGAGCAAAGCTGGGAAGGAACTCAGGAAACCGCTTGGACGATTATGGCGTTAGCGCGCTGGTTGGAAAATAGCGGTGAGTTGCAAGGTGAATATCAAATGAGTTTGGCGATGAATAATCGGCGAATTGGGCAATGGGATGTTAATAGAGAAAACATTGACAAGACCACAGAATTGCGCATAGCCATAGAGAACTTAATTGCTGAGGAAATCAATCGGATCGTACTGACCAAAAGCAACGAAAGTGGCAATCTTTACTACACTATTCATCTGAGTTTGCCCGAGCCTGTTTCGGAGATCAAATCCCTAAGCCGAGGGTTGGTTGTTAGCCGAGAATACTTCAAACCCGAGAATCCTCAGGTTTCGATCACTGAAGCACATGTAGGCGAGGTAATTTATGGGCGTTTGACTGTTGTTGTCCCCAATGATGTTCATCATTTGGTCGTCGAGGATGCCTTGCCGGCTGGTCTGGAAGCGATTGATCAAAGCCTGCTCACCGCCTCGCAAAGCGAACCACCGGCAAAATTGACTTGGGAGGATCTGCTTTACAAAGGATGGGGGTGGTGGTGGAACTTCGATCACATCGAGTTGAGGGATGAAAAAATTGTCCTCGCTGCCTCCTACTTACCAGCAGGCACTTATATCTATACATACCCTCTGCGAGTAGTCCATGTTGGTGAGTTTCAAACCTTGCCGCCTCTCGCTTATGAATTTTACTTCCCCGAAGTCTTCGGACGTGGAGAGGGGATGAGTTTTCGGGTGCTACCGTAGCGGAGGTTGAACGGTAAATCGAATAACTTGTTCTTCAACAAGATGCTGGTCTTGCCACCCTTCGATGCGCAAAATGTGCTCTCCTTCTTGCATCGTCCACCAAGTTTCAAATGGCTGTGTGTCGAGGGTGGCAAGATACTCTTCATCGATAAACAATTGAAAGTGAGTTATGTTTGAACGATTGCTGATTTCGATGAATAGCTTTGGAAGATTTTGCGAAGTGTAGGGTGGAAGATAATACACCCCATTTTGTGATGGAGAAAGTACCATGAACCGTGAAGTGGGAGCCATCCCTAGTTGAGCAGTTGGATTTTGGGAAAGCAGGCCTGGCTCTGTGCCATGGATGAACCATTCGCTTAGCCACTCTAGACAGATATTTTCTTGAGGGTTTATTGCCCTGCAGATTGTTTGGCGAACAAGACCATTGGGTTGTGTAAAATTCTCGATCGGACGGTTTACTAAAACAGCCCGCATAAATTCGTGCCAAATCGGTGCGGCGCCACTTAAGCCGGTAACTTCGATCATGGGTTCATAATCTGCATTCCCAACCCACACTCC
This sequence comes from Anaerolineales bacterium, assembly GCA_026415275.1. GTDB lineage: Bacteria > Chloroflexota > Anaerolineae > Anaerolineales > UBA4823 > NAK19. The sequence goes on along the minus strand of JAOAHK010000057.1, from coordinate 982 downwards.
AACCACAAGAGAAGGTGTATAGCCAATCGTCCAGTTGTCATGAAAGTCGGTTGTAGTTCCTGTCTTAACTGCTGCAGGACGGTCTAGTTTAAGTACACTGTTTTTGCCAAATCCGATATAGCGGGCTTGATCATCGCTCAAGATGTCAGAGATAAGCCAAGCAACACGTTCGTCTAGCACTTTTTTAGGATTGGGCGTCGCTTGATAGTATAAATTGCCTTCCGAGTCTGTGATGCTTTCGATCCAATAGGGTGATGCGATCATACCATGATTGGCGAAAACTCCGTAAGCTGCGGTTAACTCCACCAGGCGTACGCCTCCACCCCCTAGGGCAATAGTTAAGTCGTAGCGATCCGGTGAGTTTAGAGATTGAATTCCCAAGGTTTTCATAAAAGAAGCAAATCGCTCTAATCCGATTCGGTTTAAGGTAATAACTGCAGGGATATTGAGGGATGAAGCTAGGGCTTCGCGGACAGTGACTTTACCATGTTCTTTGCCATCATAATTGACCGGCAAATAAGTCTTGCCGTCCTTGGTGGTAAACACCGTACGGACATCGTCGATGATTGAAGCAGCGGTCATGGGGTTAGGCGAATCTGGGTCCATGGCTAGGGCGTAGATAAATGGCTTCAAGGCAGATCCAGGTTGACGGGGAATGATTGCCATATTGATTGCCCCGTATATTTTTTGATCCTGATAGTCGGGGCTACCGACCATAACCAAAACCGCACCATTCCGAGGATCAATTGCTACCAAAGCCGCGTTCTTGACATTGTGACCGAGACCATCCCTGCCTTTCGACAAACGTTCGAGGTGATTTTGGATGGCTTTTTCTGCTACTTTTTGCCAATGCAAGTCCAGGGTTGTTTTAATGATTAGAGGTTTTTTTCTAGCTTCACTGGGAAGGATCCCTTGACTTTCTAGTTGATCGAGCGTATTGCGGACCAACATCACGAAATGGGGTGCTTCCATAGGATAAGGC